>JAZUFN010000101.1:0-8336 GCA_045640725.1 Lachnospiraceae bacterium | reverse complement strand
CAACTCCCAAATGTTGTCAACGAGAAACGTCCCCGTGGCACTCCCGGATCAGAATTTAATAAAATTGTTAAATGGATTACAAGAAAACTATTTTATTATGGGGGCAGTAAATTTATATGACAGTTATTTATTACGTATTATATTTTACATATCAGAATGAGCTTGGAAATCATTATTTTCAAATAGGATATTTCTCAAGCACGTTGATGGCAGAGAAGGCCATCGATTTATTACGAGATAAACCGGGATTTGTTAATTATAGAAATGGTTTTTCATATGAAGAGATTTTTGTTGATTTCAGTATGGATGGCAAGGAAAATGATTATAAAATTCTTTATGAACTCTCTTATGAAGAATATGATGGTGAAATGGATTGTTTTGAAATTATAGGGGTGTATTCAACATTTTCCCGTGCGGATGAGAAGAAAAGAAAAATTTTACATTCGAAAAACGATATATATATGTCAGATGGATTTAATATATCACAGATTAAAGTTAATAATATAGGATGGACTGAAGGTTTTGAGGCGTGGTAAGGCAGATGTGCAGTGGATTAGTTGGTGCCCATAGAGGAAATAGAGCCTGGCAACCTGGTATATGCCACTAATCCTGATAACGGAGAAACGGAATTAAAGGAAGTAGTGCAACTTTTCAGAAAGTTCCGGCTCACCTACTGGGTTCTCTCACCGCAATAATTTTTTCCCCTGAGACTTTTGATAATCCTTCTTATAATTCCGGATTTATGTAACGATTGCGCTTCAGAGTAGCCTTTCCGTATTGGATGGCTTTTTTGGGGCAGCGATTTATGCAGGCACTGCACTTAACACATTTATCCTTAATCCATACAGGCTTTCCATCTGACAAGCTTATAGCCTCCACCGGACACATTTTTTCACATAATCCGCAGGAGATACAGCTGTCGGTAGCGAAAAATTTCTCAGTTTTATTGCAAAGCTTATATCCAAATCCCATCAGATCAGACAAAGCGCTGGCACTGCTGATGGGGATACTGAGCTTGGCATCGATGGTGGTTTTAATTCCTGTAAGCTTTCCCTCTGCGCTCTTTAGGACAGCAGAATTTTCCTCCTGAGGAGGAATCTGGTAGAAAAGCATGGAATTATCAGGCATCAGAAGAGGTGTGACAAAATCAAGATTTATCCCCTTGCGTCCCAGCGCTTTTTTCAATACACCGCCGGACTGGCTGATGCCACCCCCGCAGGTAATCACGCCATAAGTATACTCTGCACCGTCCACATTCAATTTATCAATAAATTTCAGAATTATATCAGGAACACTGTAAAAATATACCGGAAAAACAAAGCCCAGCTTTTCTCCGGGTGTAAGAGTATAGTCATACTCATTTTTCTTCATAGCTTCGGCAATGCTAACCAGTTTCTCTCCTTCATCCAAAAGACGTTTTGCCGCAAACAAGGAATTTCCTGTACCTGTAAAGTAAAAAATCATCTTGTCCTCTTCCTCCGTTTCTGCTGATTAGTCAATAAGAATACATTATACTTGTTATATCAAAAAGTCTACAGGAAGTTAACCCGTAGACTTTTTACATCAATATAAATGTGTCAAAAAGATACGTCCCCTTGTCACACTGCGGCGTGTTGCTTCACCCAGCTGAGGTAGTCTTCTGCTGGCATAGGGCGGGCGTAGACGAAGCCTTGGATGTAATCGCAGGAGGCCTTTTTAAGGGCTTCTACCTGGTCTACGGACTCTATACCTTCAGCTATTGTCTTCATATCCAGGTCTCTGGCCATCTTGATGGTATTGCCGACAATAGCATCTCCACGTTTACCGGTCTCGGTATAATCAAAGAACTTCTTATCCAGCTTAAGCACATCCAGAGGAAGTCTCTGCAAAACATTCAGATTGGAGTAATCTGATCCGAAATCGTCCATGGCACATTCCATACCGCGCTTCTTGACTTCTGCAATTACTTCGTAGAAACGTTCAAAGTCTGTAACAGCTACACCTTCCGTGAATTCCAGCTCAAGCTCTCCTTCTCTTATATCATACTTGGATAAAATACGATCGAAAATGCTGAGGAAATCAGCCTTCAAGAAGGTAACTCTTGAAACATTAACAGCTATACAGGTCTTTCTCTCTTCCTTTTTGTGGTATGCATCTATAAGCTGACATACAGATTCTATCATATAGTAATCCAAATTGGATATCATACCGTTATGCTCAAATACCGGTATAAATTCACCCGGGCTGGCATACATTTTTCCATCTCTCATCCAGCGGCAAAGAGCCTCAGCCCTCAGTATGCCTGCTGTTTCAGGATCACTTCCTATATATACCTGAGGCTGTAAAAATACCTTGAATTCCCTTGCTTCAAGAGCCTGTTCCATCTCTGCCTGCAGCTGCATTTCCTTCTTTGATACATTACGAAGATTCTCATCATAGATGGAGACTGTGCTGCCTCCGGTCTGCTTGGCATTTTTCTCAGCTATCATAGCCATGTTCAGCATTTCATCGATAGAAACTTCTTCGAAATCATTTATTGGATATATTCCTGCTGACAGCTCTACCAAACACCTGCCATTGTAATTAATATTAAAGTAATCTGTGATACAATCTCCGATTATTGTAAGTCTTTCCTGCAGTTCCTCTCTGTCCTCATATTCACACAGAGCACAAAAACGATCAGCATTTACACGGCAAAGATACTCGTCATCATCCAATCTCCTGGCAAAAAGATCTGCCACCTCTTGGAGTATCTTATCACCTACATCGTAGCCGTAAGCATCGTTCAGATACTTAAATCTTCTGATATCAAAAGAGCAAAGAGCATATTTTTTAAGACTCCTGTAGAGATTCAACGAATCCATCTGACGTCGGAAGCCTTCAAAATTCAGGTATCCGGTCATGGTATCATAGTATCTGCGGTTCATAGTCTCTTCTCTTGATGAGACAGCCTGCAGAATCTTTTTGAAGTTGGCTGCTATGGATCCCAGTGCTCCCAGCTCTGTCAGATTTCTGGTCATATTTCTGAAGCACATGTAACCATACACCTTATCGTCGTCCCATATGGGTGCTATGATGCAATTTCTAATATTATCCCGATTGAAAAAAGCATAGGCATTTGGTTCTGCATACTTTAACGCCTCTACATCCGGTATATAGGCAAGTATGTTTTTATCTACCATTTCGCCCCATTTTTCACGGGCATAATCAGACATATCCACTCTAAAATAAGGAGTACGCTCAACAGGAATATTGTATGTCGCTGTCTCCATGTCTGCATCCATTCGAAGTATGTAGCCCTCTTCCGCGCCAAAAAACTGGCTGATAATGCGAGTCTGCTCCTTAAAATATCTCTCATGATCCAGCATAGGATTAATATCCAGGTAGTTGCATGCTGTAATAAGATTCTGGCAGGCAGTCGCCATTTCATATTCATGATTCATTTCCGATTCATTGGAAACAGCCTTGAAGAGCTCTACCAGATATTCCCTGCCGTCAATCTTGGTAAGTCTTGCTCTCACAACATAATCCTGATTATCTTCCGTACTATGTACAGTATGTAAAATAAATGAACTATGATTACATCTGTTTATAATGCAATCCCTGCATGTATGATCTGCGCCAAATACTCCGGCATAGCAGGTTTTCCCTACTGCTACTCCGTTTGCATCTCCTGTCTGCTCACCATTGATACCGATGCAACGAGTAACCATCCTGGTCTCCACATCGATAAATACCATCTTGTCCTTCTCGCCGGACATAAGCAGAATATCCGGATTGCCCATAACTCTATTGTCCAGCATCCAGGTAAATACATCGGTGTATCCCAATCCTTCTTTATCAACAATGGAAAAATCGGAGTCTACAGTTACTTTCTGCAGTTTTTTTCTGCTGGAACTAAGCAAATCATGTTCCATAGACGGCTTGTAAATAACGGCTTGGTTTTTACCATTAGTTTTGGCCAGGTACATAGCAGTATCACCCTGTTTAAACAGAGTAGAAAAGTTTCTATTATTCTCAGCTATTACTACAGCACCTACGCAACACCTGAGAATAACGCCTCCGGTAGTGAAATTGCGTAGATTGGCAATAAAGCTATCCAGTTTTTTCTGCAGTTCCTCTTCCTCACCGCCAATTTTTGCATATCCTATAAATTCGTCTCCGCTCATTCTCGCAAGAATGGTATTGGATCCGAAAAATTCCCGAAGAGCTATGGCAAAATTCTTAATAGCACTGTCGCCGGCCTCATGTCCCAAAGTATCATTAATGGACTTTAGTCCGTCCAGATTAAAAACCAAAAATACCGCCGGGCTCTCTTCATATTTAACCGATACGTCGATTAATTCACGAGCCATCGACTTGGTATAAAGTCCCGTCAGCTCATCCAGCTGCAGCCTCTCTTTGTAGAGCTTCTCCTGGGCTTCCAAAGCCTGCATAGTCTTGCTGTCATTCACCAGGAAAAGAACAGTAATAACTATACCTAAAATAAATATGCCAAAAAGGATGGGCACACCAAAATCACCAAAGAAAACCTGAATCTTACTTTGCTGATTATAGGTGACCATCCACTTATTCTTAATATTAGCTAACTCTCCATTTTGTCCCAGCACAGACAAGGCCTGATTCAGTTCCTCCACCAGTCCTTCATTTCCCTTGGTACAGCTCCATGCGGAAAGTGCAGTGTATACTACTTCTGAGCCAATATAGAGATTCTTGATTTTATTGTCCGAGATTATCTGCTTGGCCATGAATTCCGGCACAACAATAACGTCTGCCTTGCCTTCACTGACAGTCAGCATGGCTTCCTCTACCGATTCGGTCCAAACAATCTTGTCCATTATATGCATGGGCTCAAAAAACATTTCAGTCAAAACATCACCGCGCTGGGCAGCAATAGACAAATCATTTATGCCGGCCATAGCAAGATTTTTCTTGTTATTTGACACAAGAACATGATTTTTTTCCAGAAAAGGAATTGTGAGCTCAACTATTTTCGATCTTTCAGAAGAAAAAGCAGTATCTGTAACTATATCATATATGCCGTCCTGAACCCCCTGAAAAGCGTCGCTCCAGGGAACAATAACCACGTCCATGTTGGCATGTAATATTTCTCCGATTTTATAAACCAGCTCCACATCAAATCCGGTAGGATTGCCATTATTATCCTCAAAGGAAAAAGGAGCACAGTCGCTTGTAACTGCTACCTTAAGAGTTCTGCCATAATTGGTGGGATGTTTTGTCACATCAAAAACAGGCGTTCTTTCATCTAACGCTGCGACAATCATAATAATCGTAAACGTTATTGCCAGCACGCCTAAAAAAATCAAGGCCGCAAATCTCATTATTCTTGCCTGTCGATTTCTCTCCATCCCATCTCCAAAATAATAGCAGAGTAAACTATTTACAATAGTCTACTCTGCATTTTACTACAAATTCCTCGTAAAACAATTAAGCCCATATAAACAAAGATAAAACTCTTTAAGCAGCTCTTATTAGCCTCAGGTTGTCACTGAAAAGTCCTTGATTTCCGGAATGTCATGTACCAATAGCATCAAATCTTCTACAGCCAGCTTTTTGAGATGCTTTACCGTCGCATCATATGTAAGTGTACCATCAGAATTTTTCTTAAGATGAAAATCTTCTACTACAATCTCATTCTTTAACAAATAATCTTTGATTCTGTTTAAAATCTCTGCATCATCACCGATGACCATATGTATTTCACTATTTTCCATACTTTCGGTAGAGAGATTATACTTGTGTAAGAGATTCTGCAAAACCACAATAAGTATGGTAGTAAATATACCTACAGTGTACATGCCTGCACCACTGGCCAGCCCTACTGCTGCCGTTGCCCAGAGTCCTGCAGATGTGGTAAGACCTTTTACAGCCCCGCCCTTTAAGAAAATAACTCCTGCTCCCAAAAAAGAGATACCGGTAACAACATTAGAAGCCACACGTGATGCATCTACCTGCACCGAATTTTCCACTACTACATCGAAAAAACCGTACTTTGAAATAATCATAATCAACGCTGCACCAATGCATACAATGATATGAGTCCTTATGCCTGCCTCTTTTTGTCTGCGGCTGCGCTCCAATCCTATACCTGCACCGCAGATAGCCGCCAGCAGAATTCTTATAATAAGCTCCCACTGTCCCAGAGTGGCATCTATAATATTATCGTATAAATAATATGGCATATGTCTTTATTCCATCCTTCCCTTAATCCATCCCCGCCAGATGCATTTCTATTCTATGCATAATCATTTCATTGGCTACAATATTGTGACCACCTTCCGGAATAATTATGTCAGCGTTTTTCTTGGAGGGCTCCACGAACTGCTCATGCATAGGCTTTACAGTGGTCAAATACTGATTTATAACGGAATCCATATCTCGACCACGTTCCTTCACATCTCGGCTGATACGTCTCAGTATACGTACGTCTGCATCCGTATCCACAAAAAGCTTGATATCAAACAAATCACATAATTCTTTATTTTCAAAAATGAGAATACCTTCCACCACCATAACACGATTGGGGGCTATGGTTATGGTATCTTTGGACCTGTTATGCACTGAAAAATCGTATAAAGGACAAATAATGCTACGCCCTTCCTTTAAAAGCTTAATGTGCTCTATCATAAGATCCGTATCTAAAGACGCCGGATGGTCATAATTAAGCTTGGCTCTTTCTTCATATGTCAGAGAATCATGAGCCTTATAATAATTGTCATGGGTAATGACTGTGACCATATCCCCAAAACGCTCTTTTATATTATCAGTGATGGTAGTCTTGCCTGATCCCGTGCCTCCGGCTATGCCTATCAGAAGTATATCTTTATCTTTTATCATATTTTCCCTTGCCTTTTCTTAGAATATTATTCATTAGTATAACACAGATTAATAAGTGTTAGAAGAAAAAATGTATAATTTTTTTGACTATTTCTATGGATTTCTGTCAACTGCTGTGTTACACTAAAGCGCAAAACCATTTCCGTTTATCGGAAGGAAAGAAGGCACACTATGTTTGATCTTGAAACAGTAAGAAAAGCAGATCCCGAAGTATGCAAAGCTATTGATTTAGAGCTTGGCCGTCAGCAGGATCATATTGAATTAATCGCATCAGAAAATTTTGTAAGCCCTGCTGTTATGGCAGCAATGGGCTCTGTTCTCACCAATAAATATGCCGAAGGTTATCCCGGAAAGCGTCACTATGGTGGCTGTGAGTACGTTGATATCGTAGAGCAGCTGGCTATCGAGCGCGCCAAAGAGCTCTATGGCTGTACCTATGCCAATGTTCAGCCCCACTCCGGCGCTCAGGCTAATATGGCTGGATTTTTCGCCCTCCTTGAGCCGGGTGATACTTACATGGGCATGAACTTAAATGACGGCGGTCATCTTTCCCATGGTTGCAAGGTTAATTTCTCAGGCAAATACTTTAACTGTGTACCTTATGGCACCACAGATGATGGCTACATCGATTATGACGAGGTTCTTCGTATAGCAAAGGAATGCAAGCCAAAGATGATTATCGCAGGTGCATCTGCTTACCCTCGTGTTATTGACTTTAAGCGTTTCAGGGAAATAGCAGACGAGGTAGGTGCTTACCTTATGGTAGATATGGCTCATATCGCAGGTCTTGTAGCCGGCGGCAGCCATCCATCACCTATCCCTTACGCTCATGTTGTTACCACCACTACTCACAAAACTCTTCGCGGACCTCGTGGCGGTATGGTACTTTCCAGCATCGAATTTGCTACAGAGCACAAATTCAACAATCGTCTTTTCCCCGGCATTCAGGGCGGTCCTCTTATGCATGTTATTGCAGGTAAGGCAGTATGCTTCAAGGAAGCGCTTGATCCTTCCTTCAAGGTATACGCTCAGAACATTGTTGACAATGCACAGGCTCTGGCTACAGGTCTTATGAATCGCGGCTTCGACCTTGTTTCCGGCGGTACAGACAATCACCTTCTTCTGGTAAATGTTAAGAAGTCCAAGGATATGTATGGCCAGCAGGCAGAGGATCTTCTGGAAGAACTTAATATTACTGTAAATAAGAACTCTATCCACGGTGACTCTGCAAAGCAGTCTGAGGCTTCCGCTATCCGTCTCGGCTCTGCTGCTGTTACTACCCGTGGCTTCAATGCAGCTGACATGGATCAGGTAGCTGAGGCTATTGCCATTGCTATTGACTCCAAGGGTGCACGTGCCGACGAAGCAAAAGCTATAGTTAAAAAGCTGACAGATAAATATCCTTTATACTAAAAATGTGTCAAGGGGATGTTTTATAATTTAAAACTTTTTAAAAAGTGGTAAATTAAAAAAGGACCCTTGACAATTTTTTAAATTTT
>JAZUFN010000100.1:0-11076 GCA_045640725.1 Lachnospiraceae bacterium | reverse complement strand
TAAGAAAAAAAACGGTTACAAAAGGTCCACGGAGCTTTCCCGGGAATACGACCTTTACAGGCAGAATTATTGCGGTTGGATTTTTTCTAAAATGGCGTCACAAAGAGAGGAGAGTAATCAATGATTGGACTTGTTCCTATTCATGACAAATCCATAAGACAGCTAATCGAAGAACGTGAGCATGAGATTTTATCTCCTTATGCAGCTTTTTCAGATTCATCCAAAGGCAGACTGATTCCTGAAGAGCCCTGTGATCTTCGTACTGAATTCCAGCGAGATCGTGACCGTATCCTTTATTCCAAAGCTTTCAGGCGTCTAAATGGCAAGACACAGGTGTTTTTAGCTCCGGAAGGCGATCACTACCGTACCAGACTTACCCATACTCTGGAGGTAGCACAGACTGCCAGAGCTATAGCCAAATCATTAAGGCTGAACGATGATTTAACTGAGTCTATTGCACTGGGCCATGATCTGGGCCACACCCCTTTCGGTCATGCAGGTGAGCGCGCCCTGGACCGTATCATGATGGAGACTTGCGGTGAGCACTTCCGCCATTTTGAGCAGAGCATCCGTGTAGTGGATATTATTGAAAAACATGGCGAAGGCCTGAATTTGTCCTGGGAAGTACGTAATGGCATCTTGAATCATCAGATGGATACCATCCCGGCTACCTTAGAGGGCAGAGCAGTACGTCTGTCTGATAAAATGGCATATATAAATCACGATATAGATGATGCCGTTAGAGGCAATATTATAAAAGCAGAGGACGTACCAAAGCGTTTCAGGGATGTACTGGGTAATACCCTTACTTCCCGCCTGAATACTGAGATACATGATATCATAAAGACCAGCATAGACTCCGATGATGTTCGCATGTCAGAGGGGATGCAGCAGCTCTTGGGCGAGCTTCGTGAATGGATGTTTGCTACGGTATATACCAATCCTACCGCCAAAGGTCAGGAGGCCAAGGCAGAAGCGCTGGTTATTGAGCTGTTTAATTATTATCGCGCCAATCCCGATAAAATGCCTGAAGAGTATGTCAGCATGATAGATGATGGGGAAAAGAAAGAACGCGTGGTATGCGATTATGTGGCAGGCATGACTGACCGTTTTGCAGTTACACGTTTCAGAGATATTAAAGTACCTACATCCTGGGATGTGTACTAGTATATATTTTTTAGGGGCATTCAATGAGGTATAGTGAGGAAATAATAGAAGAGGTAAGGTCCAGAAGCGACATTGTGGATGTCGTGGGCATGTATGCCCATTTGACCAAGAAGGGGAACAGCTACTGGTGTTGCTGTCCTTTTCATGGGGAAAAAACCCCTTCCTTTTGTGTGACCCCAAGTAAGCAGATGTACTATTGCTTTGGCTGCCATAAAGGTGGCAATTCCATTACCTTTGTAATGGAATATGAAAATATGTCATTTACAGAGGCTGTAAAGCTTCTGGCCGACAGGGCGGGAGTAAATCTGCCCGAAGCTGAGTATTCGGCAGAGGAAAAAGCAGCAGCCAGCCTCCAGGCCAGAATACTGGAAGTAAATAAGCTGGCAGCAGTATATTTTTGCCAGGCCATGAAGACTGAAAAGGGGCAAGTGGCTTATAATTATTTCAAGAAAAGAGGACTGACTGATGAGACCATCAAGCATTTTGGCCTTGGTTATTCTCAGATGTACAGTGATGATTTGTATAAATATCTGAAATCAAAAGGGTATGAGGATACTTTTTTGAAGGATACGGGACTTGTGACCATTTCCGAAAAGGGAGCTTTTGACAAGTTCTGGAATCGTGCCATGTTTCCAATCATGGACGAAAGAGACCGAGTCATAGCCTTCGGCGGGCGCGTCATGGGCGATGGAGAGCCCAAATATCTTAATTCACCCGAGACCAAGGTTTTTGATAAAAGTAATAATTTGTTTGCTTTGAACTATGCAAAGTCTTCAAGGCGAGGATACTTCCTTTTGTGCGAGGGCTATATGGACGTCATATCGCTGCACCAGGCAGGCTTTACCAATGCGGTAGCTTCCCTGGGTACAGCCCTTACCGAACGTCAGGCCACAAAAATATCAAAATATGTTAAGGAAGTCTATCTGACCTACGATTCTGACGGTGCAGGTACCAAGGCGGCCATCAGAGCCATTCCTATTCTGGAAGGAAAGGGGATAGTGGTTAAGGTGGTCAACATGAAGCCTTATAAGGATCCGGATGAATTTATCAAGGCCTTGGGGGCTGATGAATATCAGAAGCGTATCGATGAAGCGGAGAGCAGCTTCTTCTTCGAGATACGCATTATGGCATCACGTTACAATATGGATGAACCCCGTGAAAAAACGGACTTCTATTCGGACGTGGCGAGGCGACTGTTGGAGTTCACAGATGAACTCACGAGAAAAAATTATGAAGAGGCCTTTGTAAAACGCTATAATGTTAGTTTCCGAAGCTTTGATGAGCTTTTGATTAAAATCGCAGGGCAGGAAGGCCCGAAAAAACGTACAGGACCGGCAGAAGATGCTACGCCTAAAAAGGAATACGTAAGTCGTGAAGAAAAGAAAAAAGATGATACCATTTTGCAGCCCCAGCGGTTGCTGCTAACCTATTTATCTGAAGATCCTTCTCTTTACGAAAAGCTGAAGACTGTTATAAATCCGATGGAATTTACCGATGAGATTTATAAAAAGGCAGCGGAGCTTGCTTTTGACGATTGTGAAAAGACAGGCGCTGTCAATGCAGCTAAGCTTATTAACTATTTCCATGAAAAAGAGGAGCAGGAAAAAATCGGTATGATTTTTCAGACGGTACTGGGGGGCACGCTTACTGAAGCGGACAGGCTAAAGGTCGTGTCAGACACAGTAAAGAAAATAAAGCTGGCCCGCATCAGAAGAGATATCGATGACGCAATAAGTCAAGGGAACAATGAGAGTCTTAAACGTCTGATGAGCGAAGAAGCAGAAATAAAACGTACGAAGAATATTATTTGAGAGGTCAAAAATGGCTAAGAAAGCAGTAGCAACTGAGGAAGTAAAAGAAGAAGTTAAGGAAACCAAAAAGCCTGCAGCAAAGAAGGCTGCGAAGAAAACAGAAGAGGTGCAGGTAACGCCAGAGGCACCTGCAGCTGAAAAGGCCGCAAAGAAAGCAGCTACAAAAAAGACTGCAAAGAAGGCTGAAGTTCCTGCAGAGGAGCCTGTGGAAGAGGTGAAGGCGGAGGAGCCTGCAGTAGAAGAAGCTTCAGAGAAAAAGCCTGCCAAAAAAGGTAAGAAAGCTGACAAGGTTTCCAATATCGTTGAGAAGTCTGCTGAGCAGCAGGATGCAGCCCATGCGGCGCTTAAAGACAGACTGGCAGCCCTGATGGAGTTCGGTAAAAAGAAGAAGAATACTCTGGAAGTCAGTGAGATTAATGAAAGACTCACAGATCTTGAGCTGGATCAGGCTAAGCTGGACAAAGTATATGACTATCTTGAAAAGAGTGGTATTGATATTCTTCGTGTTCAGGATACAAATTTCCTGGATGATGACGACACATTATTGGATACAGATGATCTGGTAGGTGAGCTGGATGCAGATGAACTGGAGGAGCTGGAGGATTTAAGCAAAATTGATCTGACAGTACCTGAAAATGTATCCCTTGAGGATCCGGTCAGAATGTATCTGAAAGATATCGGTAAGGTGCCACTTCTTTCTCCTGATGAGGAGCTTGAGCTGGCTAAGCGTATGGAGCAGGGAGATGAAGAGGCTCAGAGAAAGCTGGCTGAGGCCAATCTCCGTCTCGTAGTTTCCATAGCAAAAAGATATGTAGGCCGTGGCATGCAGTTTCTGGATCTGATTCAGGAAGGTAACCTGGGTCTTACAAAGGCTGTAGAAAAATTTGATTACAGAAAGGGCTACAAGTTCTCCACATATGCTACATGGTGGATCAGACAGGCTATTACCCGTGCTATCGCCGACCAGGCAAGAACTATTCGTATCCCTGTGCATATGGTAGAGACTATTAACAAGCTGACCCGTATTTCAAGACAGCTGCTTCAGGAGCTTGGACGTGAGCCCAGCCCTGAGGAAATTGCAAAGGAAATGGGCATTCCTGCAGAGAGAGTCAGAGAGATTCAGAAGATTTCTCAGGAGCCGGTTTCTCTGGAGACACCTATTGGTGAGGAAGAAGATTCACATCTGGGAGATTTCATTGAGGATGATCATCTTCCAACACCTCAGGAAGCAGCTACCATGGTGCTTCTTCGTGAGCAGATTGGTGATGTCCTTGGTACGCTTACAGACAGAGAGCAGAAGGTACTCCGCCTGCGTTTTGGTCTGGATGATGGCAGACAGCGTACTCTTGAAGAAGTGGGTAAGGAATTCAGCGTTACCCGTGAGCGTATCCGTCAGATTGAGGCCAAGGCCTTGAGAAAGCTTCGTCACCCCAGCCGTGCAAAGAAGCTTCGTGACTATTTGGATTAATGGTGGCTTTATCTACAAGACTTAAAATGGTGGCAGATATGGTGTCAGCAGGCCTTACGGTGGCTGACATCGGCTGTGATCATGGTTTTACCAGTATATATTTGGTTGAGCAGGGAATAGCTCCGAGATGCGTAGCGGCGGATTTACGTAAGGGGCCGCTTTCCGGTGCGGTGCTTCATATTGAGGAAGCGGGTCTTAGTGACCGTATCAGTACCCGTCTGTCTGACGGCCTCAAGGAAATTGCTCCGGGCGAGACCGATGCTGTACTGATTTCGGGCATGGGAGGCCCACTCATTGCAGATATACTGGAAGCAGGTATTAATACTGCAAAAGAAGCCAAGGAACTGATTCTTTCGCCTCAGTCAGAGCCTGAGACGGTACGTCATTTCCTAAAGGATAATGGCTTTTTTATAGAAAATGAGGCTATGTGCTTCGATGAAGGAAAGTTTTACGTGTGCATAAAGGCAAAGCCTGCAGAAAAGGCAGCTTCCACCCTATGGGACAGCATGAATAATGCTGAGGGCTTAGAAGATGAATTTTTCTACAAGTATGGCAAGTGCCTCTTTGAGCATCCCACAGAGGTTTTTTCACAGTATCTGCAGCATGAAGCGGATATGAGAAAAAAGGTAGTGGAGGCATTAGCGTCAAAGAAGACCGACAAGGCAGCGGCACGCCTTTCTGACATGGAAATGGAAATTAGGAGGTTGGAATATGAAATTAGTTGTATGCGGGAAAGAATGCGAGTATGAATATGGTGTGACCTATAGTCAGATTGCAGAAGATTTTAAGGATCAATATCAGTACCCCATTATTCTGGCTGAGGCAGACGGCGCTCTCAGGGAAATGAATAAAAAGGCTGATAACGATCAGGTTATTACCTTCCTGGATCTGTCCAGCAAGACAGGTAATAATGCCTATGAGCGAGGGCTTACCTTTGTACTCTTAAAGGCTATCTATAATGTTTATGGCAATAAAAAGGGTAGAAATGCCCGTATTAAGCATAAAATCGGTAATGGGCTTTACGGATCCTTGGGCATTGAGGATGAGGTTACGGCAGAGAATCTTGCTGCAGTTAAAGCGGAGATGCAGCGCATTATCGATGCGGATATCGTGATCAACAAGCGTTCCATGAATACTCAGCTGGCCATCAAGATGTTCCGTGACAGAAAAATGTACGAAAAGGCTGCTCTTCTGGAGTATAGAAGAGTATCCCGTACCAATATATATTCTATTGAAAATTTTGAAGATTACTACTTCGGATATATGCCTACTTCTACAGGCATTTTAAAAACATTTGATCTTCTGCCATACGAGGACGGATTTGTTCTCATGGTTCCTTCCAAGGAAGCACCGCTGACTGTTCCTGAATTTGATGACAGAAAGAAGTTTTTTGCCTGCTTGAAGGAGACTGACGAGTGGGGACGTATTATGGGTATCAATACCGTTGCAGGCCTTAATGACTGTATTAAGAACGGTGATATTGGTGATACTATCCTGGTTCAGGAAGCATTTATGGAGAAGAAAATTGCGGATATGGCAGCTCAGATTAAGGCCCGTTCCGGCGTAAAGTTTGTTATGATTGCCGGCCCGTCCTCATCAGGTAAGACTACATTTTCCCACAGACTTTCCATTCAGCTTCGCACACTGGGCCTGACCCCTCATCCTATTGCATTGGATGATTATTTTAAGAACCGTGAAGATACACCAAAGAATCCGGACGGCTCCTACAATTTTGAGTGCCTGGGAGCTATGGATGTGGAAGGCTTCAATAACGATATGTGCAGATTGCTGGCAGGAGAGGAAGTGGAGCTTCCTACATTTAACTTCAAGACCGGTGTTCGAGAGTACAAGGGTAATGTTAAGAAGCTGGGACCGGATGATATTCTGGTACTGGAAGGTATCCACGGACTGAATGAGGCCATGAGTTATAAGCTGCCTGCAGAAAGCAAGTTCAAGATTTATATTTCTGCGCTTACCCAGCTGAATATTGATGAGCACAATCGTATTCCTACCACAGATGCCAGAATGCTCCGTCGTATTGTACGTGACGCCCGCACCAGAGGTGCCAGTGCGCAGAAGACCATCAGCATGTGGCCATCTGTTCGTCAGGGTGAAGAGGAAAATATATTCCCTTTCCAGGAGGATGCGGATGTATTCTTCAATTCAGCCCTTATATATGAATTGGCAGAGCTCAAGCCTTATGCAGAGCCACTGCTTTTTGCTGTGCCTACAGACTCTCCGGAGTATAAGGAAGCCAAGCGTCTGCTTAAATTTTTGGACTACTTCCTTTCTGCACCTACAGAGGATGTGCCTAAAAACAGTGTAATCAGAGAATTTATCGGAGGTTCATACTTCCCGGTATAATAAAAACAGAGTCCTACAGACAATCGCGGCTAATGTGTACTACGAAGTAGTGCGCGGCTGAGGAAAGTCCGGGCTTCACAGAGCAGGATGCCGGATAACGTCCGGTCAGGGTGACCTGAAGGAAAGTGCAACAGAAAATAGACCGCCTGCGGCTTATGCTGCAGGTAAGGCTGAAACGGCGTGTGTAAGAGACCACCGCTCCCGTGGTAACACTGGGAGGTCAATGTAAACCCCATCCGAAGCAAGACCTAATAAGGGAGCGATACGGCTGCTCGTCGTGCTCCCGGGTTGGTCGCGTTACGCAGGGGAAACTTTGCGTAGGAGCTGCACAGTAATGTGTAGTCAAGAAAGATGATTGTCCGATACATAACCCGGCTTATAGTAGGACTCTATTGTTTTGAAATCAGGCTGTTACTATTCACTTTTGTGGATAGTAACACTTTTAATATTGCGAGGAAAAGGTATGAAGTCAGGGGTTTATACTACTCCCAAAAAAGATGGCACGACCCTGTATCGAGCATCCATAACAGTGAAGGATAAGCATATCAGTTTGGGAAGCTTCTCCAATGAGGATTTGGCTCACAAGGCTTATCTGCAGGCCAAGAGGATTCTCTCATCAAAAAAGACATTGGACAGCTATACTGATGACTTTAGAGATGGAAAGAAAAGCTCTCTTCCCTTTGACAAGGTGGTTATGCTGTGCAATCTCCGTGATAACGGTGTATACATCAAAACTCCCATTTACCTGGAGAAGCGTTCTTTTCTATACTTTTATAGCCCTGAGGTTCGCTACAGATTTGATGCAGATGACCTTTTTTACTACTCCAATCATAAGATAATGAAACGAGGTTCACATCTATTTGTGGCTGATTACGGAATGCAGGTGAATATCCTGGGCAGATACGGAATCAGAAGCCATGCGGTGGCGGGACGAGACTACGTTTTTGCCAACGGGGACGAGACGGATCTGCGTTATGACAATATAAAAATCATCAATCGTTACTATGGAGTGACCAAGGTGGACAATAACGGTCGCGATCAGTATGTGGCCAAAATTCACATTAACGGAGATGTCATCATAGGCAAATATGCCACGGAGAATGAGGCTGCAGTAGCTTATAACAAGGCAGTTTATCTCCTGAAAGAAGCCGGTGTGGAGACAGCTTATCCGGAAAACTATTTGGAGGATATCACAGAGCTCCAGTATGTGGCTCTCTTTAACAAAGTAAGGCTTTCCGATAATATCAGAAAATATGCCGAGAGCTAAATATCGAAAACGCTTACCGGTGACTATATGGTATTCATTAATAATTCTAACAATACTTTTGCTTGCTAAAGTGTTAAATTTATGATAGTATAACTTCCCAAAAGAAGATATTGCAAGTTCCAAGGAGGCTAATATGTACTATTTATCTACCAGAAACGCTGACATAAAAGTTACAGCTTCACAGGCCGTTCTTAAGGGCCTTTCTGACGATGGCGGACTTTTTGTGCCTGAATCTATGCCTACACTTGATACTGATATTGCTGCTCTTGCGGGTATGGACTATCGTCAGATTGCCTACGAAGTAATGAAGCTTTTCCTGACTGATTATACAGAAGCAGAGCTTAAACATTGTATTGATTCTGCCTACGACGAGAAATTTGATACAAAGAATATAGCCGAGCTTACTCCTGCCAGTAAGGCATACTTCTTGGAGCTTTACCACGGCAAGACTATTGCATTCAAAGATATGGCTCTTTCCATTCTCCCACATCTTCTTACCACAGCGGCTAAGAAAAATGGGGTAAAAGAAGAAATAGTTATTCTTACAGCTACTTCCGGTGATACCGGCAAGGCTGCACTGGCAGGCTTTGCTGATGTTCCGGGCACCCGTATCATCGTTTTCTACCCAAAGGACGGCGTTAGCCGTGTCCAGGAGCTGCAGATGGTGACCCAGAAGGGTAAAAACACCAAAGTTATTGCCATAAAGGGCAATTTTGATGATGCTCAAAACGGAGTAAAGGCTATGTTTAACGATAAAGCCTTGGCTGCCCGTATGGCAGAAAAGGGCTTCCTCTTCTCTTCAGCCAATTCCATCAATATAGGCCGTCTGGTACCTCAGATTGTTTATTATGTATATTCCTACGCAAAGCTGGTGGAAAAGAAGGCTATAAAAATAGGCGAGCCCATGAATGTGGTAGTTCCTACCGGTAATTTTGGTAATATTCTGGCTGCATATTACGCAAAGTGCATCGGTATTCCTGTAGGCAAGCTTATTTGCGCATCCAATGAAAACAAAGTACTTTTTGACTTTTTTAAGACAGGTACCTACGATAAAAATAGGGAGTTTATCCTGACTACATCACCATCCATGGATATTCTTATTTCATCCAATCTTGAGAGACTGATTTTCCACTCTACAGGAAATGATGCTGTGAAGACCGCTGCTCTTATGAATGAGCTTAAGACTACAGGGGCCTATACAGTTACAGAGGATATGAAGGCTTACATGAAGGACTTCCTGGGAGGCTTCGCTTCACAGGCTGACACTGCTTCTATTATTGGTAAGATTTACAAAGAAGATAATTATGTTATCGATACCCATACCGGCGTAGCAGCTTATGTTTACGACCAGTATGCAAAGAAGGCTGGAGACAAGACTGTTACAGTTATTGCTTCCACAGCTTCACCTTACAAGTTTTCCAGAGCTGTGGTAGCAGGCATTGAAGGCAAGGAAGATACCGTATCTGACGATTTTGCCCTTATTGACAAGCTGCAGCAGCTGTCCAAAGTAGCCCTTCCTCAGGCCGTGGTCGAGATTAAAAATGCCGGGATTCTCCATGATACTGTGTGCGAAAAGACAGCTATGCAGGAGGAAGTGGAAAAGTACCTGGGACTGTAATTGTAAAAAGTATATAAAAATTCTATGCAGTGGCAGTAAAATGCCACTGTTTTCTTATGTTTGAGGGGAGTTAATTCTTTACAAAATACTTACTAAATGATAAAATTTTATTTAAGCGGGCTTATATAGCCACAAAACCTTTAGGAGGGTATTTTAATGTCTAGAGTTAAACAGTCTATGGACGGTAATACAGCAGCAGCTCACGTAGCGTATGCTTATACTGATGTTGCAGCTATTTACCCAATTACTCCTTCCAGCCCTATGGCAGACTACGTTGATCAGTGGTCAGCACAGGGTCAGGAAAACATTTTTGGAAATCAGGTTAAGGTTGTAGAGATGCAGTCTGAGGCAGGCGCTGCAGGTACCGTACACGGTTCCCTTGGCGTAGGTGCTATCACCACTACATTTACTGCTTCACAGGGTTTACTTCTGATGATCCCAAATATGTACAAGATCGCAGCTGAGCAGCTTCCTTGCGTATTCGATGTTTCCGCACGTACAGTAGCTACCCAGTCCCTTAACATCTTCGGCGACCACTCCGACGTATATGCATGTCGTCAGACAGGTTTCGCTATGATGTGTGAGACCAATCCTCAGGAAGTTATGGATCTTTCTCCTGTAGCTCATCTTGCAGCTATCGAGGGTAAGGTTCCTTTCCTTAACTTCTTTGATGGTTTCCGTACTTCTCATGAGATCCAGAAGATCGAGAAGTGGGACTATGCTGATCTTAAGGAAATGTGCAATTTTGATTCTATCAAGGCTTTCCGTGAGCATGCTCTGAATCCTGAGCATCCTGCTATGCGTGGTTCTCACGAAAACGGTGACGTATTCTTCCAGCACAGAGAAGCTTGTAACACAGTTTACAATGAACTTCCCAAGGTTGTTGAGAAGTATATGAAGAAAGTTAACGAGAAGCTTGGTACAAATTACGACCTCTTCAACTACTATGGTGCACCTGATGCAGACAGAGTAGTAGTATGTATGGGTTCCTTCTGTGATGTTCTCGAGGAAGTTATCGATTACCTTACAGCAAAGGGCGAAAAGGTTGGTCTTATCAAGGTTAGACTTTACAGACCTTGGGTTTCTGAGTCCTTCTTAAAGGTACTGCCTAAGACAGCTAAGAAGGTTGCAGTTCTTGACCGTACCAAGGAGCCTGGTGCTCTTGGCGATCCTCTCTACCTGGATGTTGCAGCTACTCTTCGTGAGGCTGAGCTTAATGACATCGTACTTACAGGCGGACGTTATGGTCTTGGTTCCAAGGATACTCCTCCTTCATCTGCTTTTGCTATTTTCAAAGAGCTGGAGAAGGATGCACCAAAGAGAAGATTCACAATCGGTATCGTAGATGACGTTACCAATCTGTCTCTTCCTGAGGTTAAGC
>JAZUFN010000099.1:0-5212 GCA_045640725.1 Lachnospiraceae bacterium | reverse complement strand
ACTTGGTGGTAAAAAAGTCGGCACCACGCTCTTCTGCCAAACGGGCAGCTTCTCTAAGACGAAGCTCAAAACACCTCTTACAGCGTTCTCCACCTTCAGCTGCATCCTCAAGCCCCTTTGCCAACGCAAAAAAGCTTTCCGGATCATATTTACCTTCCACAAATTCCACAGGATACCTGTGAGGCTGTTGCTCTATCAGCCGCTTCAGTTCTTCCCGTCTTTCCTCATACTCGGAGATAGGGGAGATGTTGGGATTGTAGTAGAAGTCTATTATTTTAAAATATTCTGACAAATACTCCAGCACATAAGAAGAACAGGGGGCACAGCAGGAATGGAGTAAGAGAGTAGGTACCTCCCCTCGCTCCGCCAAGTCTGCCAGCATCTGATCCATCTTCTGTTGTGTGGTTAACTGCTTCATTTTGTCAGAATGTCCTTTAGTGCTGCATACAGCTTTTCCATATCTTCATCAGTGCCGATTGTGATACGGAGAAAATTCTCTATACGGGGCTTTTTAAAGAAACGTACAAAAATATGACGTTCTCTCAAAGCCTTAAATATCTCTTCTGCAGGCACACTCTCATGGCTGGCAAAAACAAAATTTGCACTGGATGGAAGTGTAGTAAAGCCCAGCTCGCCCAATCTGTCAACTGCCTTTTCACGGGTAGCAATGATTTTTTTACAGCATTCTTCAAAGTAGGCTTTATCCTTGATGCTCTCCGTACCCACCACTATAGACGGATAATTCATGGTGTAGGAATTGATGGAATTTCTCACAGCCATCATGTAGGAAATAAGCTTTTCGCAGCCTATGGCAAAGCCTATTCTCATACCTGCCATGGATCTGGACTTTGAAAAAGTCTGGATTACCAACAGATTGTCGTATTTCTTAGTCAAAGAAACTGCTGATTCCCCGCCGAAATCCACGTAGGCTTCATCCACAATCACTACAGAGTCCGGACTGTTTTTAACAATAGTCTCAATAAAAGACAAAGGCTCTGCTATAGCTGTGGGAGCATTTGGATTGGCAATGACAATACCACCATTCTCTCTCTTATAATCCTCTGCATCTATGCGATAATCCTCATTCAGTGGAATCATCTCATAGGGGATACCGTAAACCTCTGCCCATACCGGGTAAAAGGAGTAGGTAATATCAGGGAAAATCACCTTTTTATCACTGTTAAAAAATGTGAGAAAAGCGGTAGCCAGAACATCGTCGGAACCAACACCCACAAAAACATTATTAAAATCCACGCCGGCATTTATAGCTATGGCTTCCACCAGCTCTTTGGCATCCGGCTTGGGATAAAACCTTAATTTATCTGCTGAAAGCTCTGCCAAAGCCTTCACCGCACCGGGAGCCGGTGGGTAAGGATTCTCATTTGTATTAAGTTTTACCATATCAGTAAAGCCGGGCTGTTCGCCGGGCACGTATGGCACTACTTTTTTTACTTTATCTTCCCAGGACATAGTCGTATCTTTCCCTTCCGGGTCACGCGTAATTAAAACATAAGTGGATTGGTGACCGCCTGTGTAGTGAAATCGTCAAGTACTTTGAAAATCACCCATTTGTGTCCGGTAAGCTCCAGCTCCACATTGCAGGAATAGTCATAACCACCGTTCACCTCCATGGGATCGGCCAGATCAAAGCTCTCACAGAAGCCGCCGTCCATGCGGACTTCAAGCTTTTTCAGCTTTTGATTGGAAAAAATCTTAAGAGATACCTCAGGCTCTTCATCATTGCCAAAAGAAGGAATAATGATAGGGCCATTAGTCAAAAAGCTACGACCACGGCGCAGTGCAGCCAGCACATTTGCCGGAGTTTTTTCATCTTCCACGTGAACATATGTGCGTACACAGCCGGAAGAAATATTTTTAAAGCCCCATTTTTTTACAAGGGGCAGGTATTTATCCATTAATGGCAGGTAGTATTCCTCGGCCAGCAGCAGATCCTCTTGGGATAAAATCACTCCGGAAGCATTGCGAGGGCCACGGGTATTGGCAACAGCGGCCTTAACAGCCTGATAGATGCCAAAGAAATAATTAAGGGAATCCTGCCAAAATTCGCAGGTAACCTCATGGGTATCAGAGCCTGTGGTAGCTGCTATAAACTTACCGGCCTCCAGCTGAGACAGGTATAGCTCGTAAGCCTTGCCGTTGGTGCAGCCTTTAACCAGCGGATGAGAACCGTTCCATACCTCGATGGTATAGAAAATGTCAATAATATCAGTAAACTCCGGCGGGAAGGAAATAGCCTTCTGCATATCTCTGGGGTGATTAATCTGCGGATGTCCCCCAAAAGACTTGATTTCATCGGTCACACGATGCCATTCGGCACGCATCACCTCTTCAGTGCGATCTTTTTCCTCAGGAATATGGTATATAACATCGGGATCTGTGTTCAGCTGGAGCACATGACCATTGGATGTAGATATTTCTTTTGAAAGAATAGGCAGGAAATCCCCGGTCTTTAGGCTCTCCCACTCTCTGTGATTGAAAACATTGTGGTGATCTGACAGAGCACCAAAGGTAAGGCCCTTAGCCCTCATAGAGTCACGCACAATAGTAGCTGTATCATAAACAAAATCCGTGCCCTGAGGTGGATATGCAGGGCTGGAGTAAACGGAATGGTGGTGCAGATCACCTGCGTACCAGCATTCTGAAGTCAGATCCACGATACGGCGCAGTGTGATGGATGCCTCGCCCGGTACAGTAATAGTACCGTGAACTATCTCATATTCAGATCCTTTATCGCAGTAGTATTCATACTTGCCGCAAGGGAGGCTGCCTGTAAAGATACCATTTTCATCAGTAACTCTTCTGAAAAAATCATACCAGACATAATCACTGTCGGAATCTATCTCGTATGGCCCACCGTAAATCTCGGCAGCAAGCTCAGTAATAGGCTTTGTTTCGGTAACATTTGTGTATCCCAGAGACACTCCTGTACGGGAGTCCTTGTCAACAGGCAGGATACGAAGCTCTGCCATCAGAGGCTCCCCATCAGGTGAAGACACACTAAATGTAACCTTACCTGTGGACACTCTGAAATTCGGATTTTTACGAACTTCACCTAATGTATTGTAGTTATCCAGACGCGCTTTACTCTCACCCGGAAAATTATTTTCCCTTCTGCCGCCACGCTCTGTATAGCCTACTGCCTTGTCCAGGCTGCTAAGAACATTTTGCAGATATTTGTAGGTGTATTTCTCATCATCTGTACCCATTTCACCTGAGTAAAGGCCGGCCACTGTAGAACAAAGCTTTGATACTGACATTTTATCTCCTTTTCGCTATTCCTTACTTTTCTTCTATCAGAGGTGTCTGGCCGGAAGTACGAAGTACTATGCCCGGAGCCCCTTTCTTTGCGATATAGTCTTCTGTAATAATAACCTTGCCAATGGACTCATCTTTTGGAATTTCATACATAATATCCAGCATGATTTCTTCGATAATAGCTCGCAGAGCTCGGGCTCCTGTATCACGTTCCATAGCCTTATCAGCTATAGCCCTTAGAGCACCCTCTTCAAATTCTAAGTCAACAGCGTCCATGGAAAGCAGCTTTTTATACTGCTTTAATATAGCATTCCTTGGTGTAGTAAGGATACGGACAAAGTCATCTGTGGTAAGGGGATCCAGAGAGAAAACTACCGGCAGACGGCCCAGGAATTCAGGTATCATTCCGAATTCGCGTAAGTCTTCTGTCTTGACCTGCTGGAAAAGCTTCTTGTCACCGTCGTATTTATCAGTCAGCTCACCTAAAAATCCCAGAGAAGATGACTTGTTCAGTCGCTGTTTTATGACGCGTTCCAAATCCGGGAAGGCACCACCACATATAAAGAGGATGTTGGAGGTATCAATAGTGGTCATCGGCACCATGGCACTTTTACTCATAGCACCTACAGGTACCTCTACTTCCGCTCCTTCCAGAAGCTTCAGAAGGCCCTGCTGTACAGACTCCCCGCTGACATCACGACTGTTGGTACTGTGCTTTTTAGCCAGCTTATCTATCTCATCAATAAAAACGATACCCTTTTCAGCGCGCTCGACATCATTGTCAGCTGCAGCTAAGAGCTTGGAGAGCACAGACTCTACATCATCACCGATATAGCCTGCCTCTGTAAGGGATGTGGCATCCGCTATAGCCAGGGGTACATTTAAGAGCTTGGCCAAAGTCTTTACCAGATATGTTTTACCGGATCCTGTAGGTCCGATCATAAGCATGTTGGACTTTTCCAGCTCTACTCCGTCATTACTCTCGTCAAAAACTCTTTTGTAATGGTTGTAAACAGCTACGCTCATTACTTTTTTTGCATGAGTCTGGCCAATGACATAATCGTCCAGCTCTGCCTTGATAACATGAGGCGGCTTCAGATTCTTTATATCAAACTTTGCCTCAGGCTCATGTTCGTTCTGAGGCTTTTTCTTCTTTTTCTTAAGCTTTTGATTCTGGGGCACTGAAGGCAGTCCGCCGAAAATCAGGTCTGTCAGCCCCCCAAGGCCACCAAGATTACCTAAATCACCCATGTTTATGGTCTGAACATGTACCTGGGGTCCTTTGCTCTTCTTATCATCAGTAGTTTCGGTATTGGTATTATTATCTGCTTTGTCAGGAGTCGTGCTGTCTGCAGGCTGAGCAGCAGGTGCTGATACAGTATCTGCAGGCGTAGAGGTAAAGGGCTGCCCCAGAAGCAGAGATAAATCGGGCATACCGCCGCCTAATATATTGAAGGCTCCGCTGCTCGAAAGGGAATCGATGGTCTTTTGCATGCAATCACCGCATATGCATAGGCCACCTGCCATTCTGAACATCTGCTTCACCTTGCTCTCAGGTCTGTGACAGATGGCACAAACCTCTTCATAATCATTGACTGAAGTATCTGAAGTCGTTGATTCTTCTATATTGGTGTTCTTGTTTTCAAAATCATCATTCATGCTATTTTCCGTCCAAAAAAGTCTAATAACCCAAATTAGGGTATACTATCACAAGTACCCTACATAATATAATATTCTTCTCAAAAATGCAAGGGAGATTTTCCGGAAGGATAGCCCAAATAGTAGCATTTTATTGTTTGGTCACTTGTAAAATTTAATTCCACTTTGTAATGGTTACTTCCACCTTTCGAACTAAAATACGACTGGTGGAAGTTTTTTATTCCTTTTTTGATGGCTTTTTTGAAAAAAAGTATCTATAATTAGCTCAAAGCCGGAA
>JAZUFN010000098.1:0-6753 GCA_045640725.1 Lachnospiraceae bacterium | reverse complement strand
GCCAGGTCGAAGGTCATATTGTAAAGGTTCTTCAAGGTCAGGTTATAGCTGGAATTCAGGTTGAATTTTTCGCGGCCGTACTTGTCCACGCAGTAGAGGGGCAGGCGGCTCAAATTATGTTCATCAAGCCACTGTCTTGAGGGTTCGAAGGCATTAAAAGGTCTGCCTGTTATGATGGAAACCTCGTGGCCTGCGTCCACCCATTTGTTAATCACCTCTGAAGCCCCTGGTGTTTCCTCGTAGCTTAAGAGCTTCTCCGGAATATGACCTACACGCATCAGTTCAGTATACTGCTCATCAGTCAAATCAAAGGTTCTTTGAAGGTTGAAAAACTGAACCTCACGGTAGGGTACGTCTATATTAAAAAGTTCTTTCGCAATTACAGTAAAGCTCTTTGCTGTTTCGCAGAGCACATCATCAAAATCAATGTATATTTTCATCTCGTTCCTTTATTTAGACAAATCAGTATAGTTCAGGAAGTTTTTCCTTAGTCACAGCATAATCGCTTTCATAGAATTTCTTTAAGTCCTCGAAGCGGTTAAATTTTTCTTCCAGGCAGAAGTCGTGTGACCAGGTCATATAATATGCCCAGGCTGTCTTGTTTTTGTGCAGCATTTCAGGGTCTATTATTACGCCTGTTTCGCCTACAGCCAGAATTTTCTCGCTGTCTGCAATGTTTAACATACCATCATATTCGCCACGACGGTCGGTGTATTCATATGCCGGCGGGTACATGTCTCGCGTTACTACATCCACATATTCATCGCCGGGATAGCATTCTTTCTTGGTTGCGTTCCAAACCCAAATCAGATTGTTAAGCTCATGCTCCTCTGTGAAGCATTTGTACATGATTCGATAAAGCTCAGCCACAGTTTCTTCGCCCTGAGCTCCCCACCAAAACCATTTTCCCTCGCCTTCGTGGAAGGGGCGCCAAAGAATGGGCACCTTTTTGTCACGGAAAGGTCGAAGAATACCGGCCATAGTGTGCAGATCAGACATAAGTGCAGCGTGCTCAGGAGTACCCTCCTTCACTGCCTTTTTAGCATCAAATGTAGTGTTTTCAGTGAAGAAAGACTTTGAGCGGCCGTAAAGAGGTGAAAACCAGTGCCAGGTAAAGGTAATCAGGCCTTTCTTTTCAGCCCACTCCCAGGCGTGTTCAAGCGTACCTCGGTTATCTCTTACTTCCTTCATGCACTCTTCATCTGTATCGGCGTAGTTAATGTTTGGTGAATAGGACAGGAGCTCAAAGCCCAGCAAAGCAGGCTCTTTTCCTGTCACCTCCACTATTTTTTTATATTCCGGCATACCCCAATCCTGCACATGCTGACCGGTTACGATGCGATCACCGCTGATCTTATACAGGTATTCCATAACCTTTTTCACGCATTCCTGTGCATTGGGGTTTGAAGGGCTTATTGGAAGTTTTGCGTTTTTCATGCTGCTACCTCATCTTTTATTGGTCGGCTTCGCCGGTCTGTTTATTTCTTGATTTTCAGCACGGCAAAAGTCCGGGCCTCTATGGTGAATCTGCCATTCAGTTCAATCTGACTTTCAGTCAGTTTTGCAGGCTGGGGCAGGCCCACCTTTTCTTCTCCCGCTGCCGCAAGCACCTGCAAACATGCCTGTCCATTTACGGGTGCCCCTGTAGCGTCTGCAAGGTCCAGAGTGTATGCCTTATCGCCGCAGTTTACAGCCTTAAGAATCAGGCTGCCGTCCCGCTTTCCCGTCAGGGAAATATACAGCTTTTCAGCTCGCAGCTTCTCAAGCTCTTCTACTTCAATGGTGTAATCTCCAACGTTATTTGCGTAGAGCTTCTGGACATAGTAATTTGGTGTAAGAAATACCTCTTTATCGTCAAACCAGATCATATCCGGCTGCCACTGGCTGTGTCCGATTCGGTTAAAGAGAGGCGCGTAGGATGCAAGCTTAACCACTCCGGCATTCTTCTCAATGCCGGTCAAAAAAGCTGCCTCAGCAAGAGCTCCCTCCATATTGTTTCCACGGTTAGCGGGATGAGCTGCGTACTCGCCTGCGAACACGCCTATTTCTCCGGAATAATCGTCGTAAAGACCTATTCTGTCGTACATCCACTGGGGAGAAACATAATAATGCTCGTCCACGGCATAGGTGTAGTCGGGATTCTGCTTAATCTTCTCCCTGTACACCTTCCAAGCATGATCGGCCATAGGCTGGTCCACACTGGGGCCTGCAGTTCCTATGATTTTCATATCAGGATATTTAGCATGGATAGCCTTTTCAAAAGCATCAATGCGCTTAAAAAGCTCTGCGTTTTTAGTTTCCCACTGCTCATTTCCGATGCCTATCATATCCATATCAAAAGGTTCGGGATGGCCCATAGATGCTCTCACCGCACCCCAGGTGCTTGCAGCATCGCCTTTGGCAAACTCTATTAAATCCACTGCATCACGAATGTATTCTTCCAGTCTGCCGTCATCTGCCCCTACCATTTCATCGCTTCTGAACTGGCAGGCCAAACCTACGCCAACCACAGGCAAAGGCTTTGCCCCAAGCAGCTCACAAAGCAGGAAATACTCATAAAAACCAAGCCCATAGCTCTGGCCGTAATGTGAATCAGGGCGTTTTGTATCAAGATCACTTTCATCTCGGCTGTCATTAAAAGCCCAGAGATTCGGAATATACTTTCTGTCCTTGAGCGGACCTACTGTGCGCTTCCAGCGATATCTGTTTTCCAGGCTGATGCCTTCCACGATACAGCCGCCGGGGAAGCGGATGAAGCCTGGTTTAATGCTGTTTAAGGCCTCAAAAAGATCCCGTCTGAAAATGCCTGCTACAGCATCCTCAGGCATCAGAGATATAAGGTCAAACTCTATCACACCTGCTGCCGAAAATCTTATTACAAAGTCAGCTCCTCTGACATCGTCAGCAGCGGTAAGTTCAGCCTCATATTTTACCCATTCGGATTCCTTAGCGCATTTGTCAAGCTGCAGACCTCTGCGATATTCAGCGATTTTATCTACTGCAGTCCAACCACTTACAAAGGCCGGCTCCACGTCACAATAAGGGGCATAAGGAGCAACCTTCTTTAATTCTATTTTACATTCGGCATAGCTTTTACCGGCCTTTTCAACGCAGGCCACAAGTCCGTCACCGTCATATTTAACACTGCGGGCATAGAAAGAAAGCTTGTATTTCAGACCCCTTTTTAAGCTCACGCCGTCGTAAGCCTTGTTTGAAAAGCCTTGATTTTCAGCCGAGGCGCTTACACGCATATAGTGAGGATTTACTTCGGACATGGGAGTTCCCTCCACAAACTGCAGTCTGGGCTCAACCCCTTTTTCATCTGCCACCGGGCTCCAGGCATAGCCTGAATCCTCTACAGAGTAGAACTTTCCCGGGATTCCAAAGCACTCCCTGGCTTCAAACGAGCGGTTTTCCAGCATTTCTGCATACAATCCGCCGTCTGCGGCAAAGTTGATGTCCTCGAAAAAGAGGCCATACATCTCTTTATTGATTGTGTCCTTAGGCTTGTTTATAATCTTCATTTTGCGCTCCTGAAAACTACACTCTGCAAATAATAATCCTCCGTATATCCTCTAATTATAATTTCAGTTCAACCTGAATGCTGTTATCCACTTTCTCAAGCAAAGCCTTAAAATCACTGCCATCCGCCGGATTACCCACAACCTCTCCATAGTGGGTGGGAATTACGGCCTTGGGCTTCAGCTTCGCAATATAGTCAGCGGCCTGCTTTTTATCCATTGTATATTTGCCGCCGATTGGTATCAAAGCCACATCGCAGTTAACCTTCTTGATATCGTCGTTTACATCTGTATCGCCGGCCACGTAATACTTGATTCCATTCATTTTCACGAGGTATCCCTGCCATCTTTTGTTCTTGGGATGGAAGGGCTTCAAGGGTCCATTGTAGGCCGGAACTGTTTCAATCCATAAGCAGGGAAATTCGTGAATAGAACCAGGCTCCCACAGCTCTGTCTTTGCAAAGCCGGCAGCCTCCACCTGTTTTTTCATGGACGCGGGCACAATCACAAGCGTATTTTCATTCATCACCTTAGCTATAGACTCTACCTGAAAATGGTCGTAATGCTCATGGGTAATAAAAACCATATCTGCATCGTGTTTTTCCTCTGAAACGTTAAAAGGGTCAAAATACAAGACCTTTTCGCCTTCAATACGCACACTGCTCTGCGCATTTACAGTTATATTTGATAAATCCATTGCGAAAGCCTCCTGTTGTAGTTTTATCGAATAAAGTTAGTAAATACTCTTTCCTCTTCTTCAGGCAAACCAAACTTTTCTTTTCCAAGTGCAATGCTCTTCATGAGAAAGGCCATATTCCAACAATTTTTTTTATTATATCACAAGCGCTTATCAAATGTAATAGGCTAGTAATCGATAATTATGACAAATATGTCCGGACGTAAAAAACGAGCCCATGAGTAATTCAAGGGCTCGATCTTTATATGTGCTTTGTTCTCAGCTTATTCAGCCTTAGTGTCCAGATAATCCTTTACGTTAAAGGTTTCGCCGGTGGGCTCTTCTGCATCCATAATGACTGCAATATATTCTGTTACGTATGCTTCACCGGTTTTCCTATCTACATGATAGCGGATAATCGCACCTGTATATGATCTGAACATAATGACTACGTTGTTCTCGTCAGTTGATTCAACAATCCAGTATGCGAAAACATTGCCAGAGTCAATGACTTCCTGTAAACCGGGGCTAGTAACTGCGGCATAGCGAGCAACGGCGTTGCAAACCATCTCGTCAGTAATTACATCCGCTACAGGAGCTTCTGTGGGTGTTGCTGTAGGTTCTGCTGTAGGTTCTGCTGTAGGTGTTGCAGGAGTATCCGTAGGCTCTGCTGTAGGTGTTGCAGGAGCATCTGTAGGTGCTGTAGTAGGTGTGGATGTAAGGGTGGGCTCTGCAGTGGGTGTTGTTTTCTTTTCACCGCAGCCTGCGAGTACGCTAAGTGTAAAGAGACATACAAGTACATAAATAATTGATTTTTTCATAATCTTATCTCCTCCCAAAAAATCTTTAATTTCTTTATGTGCGCTCATTATATACCGCCCTTGAAATATTGTCAATCTTTTAACAAACTTTTCATAAATTTTTATTTGCTGTATTTTTCAAGCTTATACCAATTCCTTTTTCTCGTATCTGTACAGAGTGAGAAAGAGCATGATAACTGCAATTACAATGCTGATTAGGATGCATACCGGGTTGATTTTAACATCTGTTATAACATTTCTTACATCAGCCAATGTATAAACAGACAAGTATTTCAGTTTTTCAACGCTTTCGTTCATATCCGACACAACGCTTAAAAAGTAGCTTACAAAGGTGATTCCTATGCTCAGGCCAAACATTTTATTTGCCTTTTTGAAAAAGGTCGAAACAAAAAGGCTGATAGAGTAGAGGGCCAGCGATGAAAAAAGCGGTGTAACCGCAAGCAGCAGATACCCCTTTTTCTCAAAGTCCCCGCTGATGGCTAAGCCGATATAGTTGAATATTCCGATTGCAAGCGTGATTCCGATTGTATAAATCAGGCCTGCAAGGTATTTGCTAAGCACAATGGATTTTCTTGTTACAGGCAATGTTGCAAGATATTCTACGGTTTTGTCGGATTCCTCCTTCAGGAGTATGGTTGCTCCCAGAATACTTGCGTAGCAGCCTGTTACCAGCAGAATAAAAACAAAGCCCTCTGTTTTTAACCAGCCGTAAGCTGTGGAAATCGATGCAATATCCATGTTGAAGGCCTTAAGTATTTCCGGCGGAAACATCTCCAGCATCTTATCCAGTTCTGCCATATTATCGCTGGCAATTATGGACGGGTACACAAGAAATACTACCAAATATATGCTCATCAGGATAAGCGACCACAGTATAAAAGTTTTCAGGTTTACCTTTAATTCTCTTTTTAACATCCCTCTATCCCCCGCTCATTATTCATAGTAGTGCATGAAAATTTCTTCGATTGTAGGCTCTTCCACCAGAATTTTATCAATTCTGTATTTCGCCAGGCTTTTAATAAGCCGGTCAGCGGGCATAAGTGTCTTGAATTTAATGCTGCCGGTTTCATCAGAAATATTCTCTGCTGCCAGTTCTTCAAGGATAGCCTCGGCTTCAGGGCTGCTAAGAGTGACAAAAGAAAAGCTGTTCTGTGTAAAGTTCTTAACACTGTCTGTGGTAAGAAGCTTTCCGTTCTTTATAATGCCAACCTTGTCACAGATTTTTGAGACCTCACCCAGAATATGTGTGGAGTAAATGATAGTCTTTCCCTTGGCTTTTTCCTCAAGAATAATGCGGTAAAAAGCCTGCTGCATAATGGGATCCAGACCGCTTGTGGGCTCATCAAGAATGATTATTTCGGGGTCGTGAGCCAAGGCAAGCACTATTCCGACCTTCTTTTTATTACCCAGGGATAAGTCCTCTATTTTCTTTGATTCGTCCAGCCCCAGCAGTTCCACCAGCTGCTTTCTTCTCTCATGAGTGGCTCCCTTGTGAAAGTTCTCGTGGTAATCCAGCATAGCCTTTACTGTAAGGTCGTCATAAAGATAAACTTCACTTGGCAGATAACCTATGATTTTCTTTATCTCCACGTCGTTTGAAAGGTATTCTTTTCCGTTAATCAAAACCTTTCCGGCATCTTTGTTGATAAGATTCAAAATACTTCTGATGGTTGTGGATTTTCCTGCGCCGTTTGGCCCGATAAAGCCAAAAACCTCACCCTTTTCAAGGGAAAAG
>JAZUFN010000097.1:0-3615 GCA_045640725.1 Lachnospiraceae bacterium | reverse complement strand
TGGGTGAAGCTATGGACAAGAGCCCAAAGCAGGTAGCAGCAAAGGTAGTTGAAGAAGATGACTGCTGCGATGTTGATCATATCAGTAAGATAACAAAAGAAGTGGTAGAGTGCGAGAGCACATTTTAAAAAAGTGAATTGTGCGAAAAAGATGTACAATTTAAATAAAAAGGCTTGACTTTCTCGTCACGCAGTGGTAGAATGTTACTCCGTGACGAGTTTATTTATTCCTTGCTCTCCATACAAAGGAGGGCCCATAAGACCAGAAGGAGGTGCAATACAACATGGAACATTATGAATTATGTTTAGTTGTTAATGCAAAAGTAGAGGACGACGTAAAGAATACAACCCTCGAGAACGTTAAGGCTCTTATCACCAGATTCGGTGGCGTAGTAGTTAACGTTGAGGATTGGGGCAAGAAGAAGCTTGCTTACGAAGTTCAGAAGATGAACGAAGGTTTTTATTACTTCATTCAGTTCGATGCTGAGACAACAGTACCAAATGAGATCGAACAGCGTATTCGTATCATGGACAACGTACTCAGATTCTTATGCACAAAGATTGAGGCATAATTTAGGGAGGATATCCTAATGAACAGAGTAATTCTCATGGGCAGACTTACAAGAGACCCGGACATTCGTTATTCACAGAACGGCGGAGACAATTCCGCTGTAGCCAGATATACCATCGCAGTTGACAGACGTGTACGTCGTGATCAGGGCGGTGATCAGCAGACAGCTGATTTCATTTCCTGCGTAGCTTTCGGCCGTCAGGCAGAGTTCGCAGAAAAGTACCTTAAGCAGGGCACAAAAATTGCTCTCGAGGGTCGTATCCAGACTGGCAGCTATACAAATAAGGATGGACAGAAGGTTTACACCACAGACGTGGTTGTCGATACTACAGAGTTTGCTGAGAGCAAAAACTCACAGAGCAGCAGCAATGGCTCAGGTTACTCCAACGAGAGACCACAGCCATCAGGGGCAGACAATGGCTTCATGAATATCCCTGAGGGTATTGATGACGAGCTGCCATTCGGCTGATGCATCATCTAATGCAAATTACATCGATTTGAACAGGAGGAAATAAAATGGCAGGCGAAAAGACAGCAAGACCTGAGAGAACAGACGCTCCTATGAAGAGACGCGTTGTTCGCAGAAGAAAGAAAGTTTGTGCATTCTGCGCAGATAAGACTACAGAAATTAGCTACAAGGATACAAAGAAGTTATCCAGATACGTTTCCGAGAGAGGTAAGATCCTTCCTCGCCGTATTACAGGCACATGCGCTAAGCATCAGAGAAGTCTGACAACAGCTATTAAGCGCGCACGTCACGTAGCTCTTATGCCTTACACAGTGGAATAATTCACTTAGAGGCAGATACCTATTATTGAATAATAAACTCAGCGAGCCTCGGAGTATTCCGAGGCTTTTTTCAAAAAATGGAGGACTTACAATGGCTTGTACAACAATACTGGTGGGAAAGAAGGCCAGCTACGATGGTTCCACAATGATAGCCAGAAATGATGATGGCGGATATGACACAAAGAAGCTGATAGTGGTAAATCCCAAGGATCAGCCTAAAAAATATAAGAGCAAAATATCTAAGGTGGAGGTGGAGCTGCCGGAAAATCCGCTGAGCTATACTGCCACACCAAACGTGGATAAGTCCAACGGCATATGGGCTGCCTGCGGTATAAATTCGGCCAATGTAGCCATGACAGCCACAGAGACCATTACCAGCAATCCCAGAGTACTTGGGGCTGATCCTTTGGTACGCTATATTCCCAAGCAGGGTAAGGAGAAGGAAAAAGCAGGTGGTATCGGTGAAGAAGACCTGGTAGTACTAGTCCTTCCCTATATCCGTTCTGCCAGAGAAGGAGTGCTTAGAGTAGGTGAGCTGCTTAAAAAGTATGGCACGTACGAATCCAACGGAATGGCTTTTTCGGATAAGGATGAAATATGGTGGCTGGAGACTATAGGTGGACACAACTGGATTGCACACCGTGTGCCGGATGATGAATATGTGATAATGCCCAATCAGTTCGGGTTGGACATTTTCGACTTTGACGATGCTTATGGTGAGAAAAAGGAGAATATGTGCTCAGAAGGTCTCAAGGATCTGATGCGTGATTATCATTTGGACCTTACCATGGAGGGTAACGAATTTAACCCTCGCGAGGCATTTGGCAGTCATACTGACAGTGACCATTGTTACAATACTCCACGTGCCTGGTACATGGGCAGGTACTTTAATCCCAACACCTGTATCTGGGATGGCGAGCAGGCTGAATTCACACCGGAGAGCGATGAAATTCCCTGGGGCTTTATACCTGAGAAAAAGATAACCGTAGAAGATGTTAAGTATATCCTTTCCTCTTATTTCCAAGGTACTCCCTATAATCCTTACAGAAAGGGAGAGGATGCCAGAAAGGGGATGTATCGCCCTATTGGTATCAGTCGTACAGATATGATGGCTATACTCCAGATACGTGACTACGTACCTGCCGAAATAGCAGCAGTAGAGTGGATCTGTTTCGCCTCCAATGCTTTCAATGCACCATTGCCGCTCTACACTAACACAGCCAAGATGCCGGCCTATGTGAGTGGTACCACCCTGGACGTTTCTACTGATTATTTCTTCTGGGCATCCAGACTTATGGGCACCCTGGCAGACCCTCATTACGGCTCTGCTATTCAGATGGTGGAACGCTATCAGGGAGCTATGGCAACAGAGGGTCACAGATTGCTCAACGAGTACGATAGGAAAATGATGGAGAAAAATGATTTTTCACTCATCGCCGAGGCTAATAACAAGCTCTGTGAGATGGGGAAAAAGGAGACGACCCGTGCCATCAACAATTTGGTGAAAAATTCGTATCAGCATATGAAAAACGGATATAACAGGGCCGACAACTGATTTTCAGGCATAAAAACTGCTTTTTCTCACTTTTTGAGAGAGATTTTTCGGTCTCTGGGCTTCAAATAATATCCCATGTGGGTAGAATGTGAACTGTGGGAAGGAAAAAGGCCCGCGAGAAAGGATTGATATAAATGGAAAAAAATACTATGGGAGCATTTATAGCTGCTCTCAGAAAATCAAAAGGGATTACTCAACAGGAATTGGCAGATATGCTGAATGTTTCAAATAAAGCGGTGAGCCGTTGGGAAAGAGATGAGACCGCGCCGGACATAACACTTCTTCCGGCCATTGCGGATATCTTTGGAGTGACATGTGATGAACTTTTAAGAGGCGGTCGCACCAGAAGCGAAGTCCAGAGCATTGTATCTGATGCAGTGGGGGCTACGGATAATAATACATCTGAGCCTCACTGTGCGAACAATGACAGCTCATATGTGTCCGATAAAAGATTAAAAAGTCTTATGGCTAAGCAGTTTGCTTCTTTTTCCAGGTTGTATGCAATTGCACTGACTTTGCTGGTGGTGGGTATCGTTGCCCTTTTATATACTAATGGTTCGCCGGATTATTACCTGTTTAAAATTTTCTTTATACCGACAGCTGTAAGCATGGCCCTGGCAGCAGTGATTATGCTTATTATTGCCTTTAGTCGCATGGCAGAATTTAAACATAGCGAGATATTTGAACAGGGAGACAAAAAA
>JAZUFN010000096.1:0-5232 GCA_045640725.1 Lachnospiraceae bacterium | reverse complement strand
TAGACTCCTTGAGATGCTCTACGCTGACAGAACCTGTTACTACCTGCAGATTTTTATCAATCATATACAGCCACTTGGTAGCAATGGCACATTTGGTAGTATTATACTTCTCGGCATACTTCTTAAGCACTGCATTAATTTCAGGATACTTCTCCTCATCAAAGATGGAACCCTCGAAAAATCCCATCTGGAAGGGACTCCAACACTGAATCTGAATCTTCTCCTTCTTCAGGAAGAAAAGCAAGTCATCAGCCTCTTTGCTGACCATTTTAGCCGGTACATTGGTCATCATAATCTGGTCCACCATAGTGGTGTTGCCCAGTCCCAGCTGCACCTGATTGCAGGAAATCCTGATATCGCCCAGTTCGCTCTGCAGATACTCAATCTCACTTCTGGAAAAATTGGATACGCCAAATGATCTAATCAATCCCTTATCAAAAAGTTCCCTGATAGCACGGGCCACTTCCTCTGCATCCATCAGTACATCCGGTCTGTGTATAAGAAGTCTGTCCAGATACGTGGTCTTAAGTCTTGTGAGGCAGCGCTCTGTAGCTGCCATTATATACTCATAGCTTGAATTGTAGCCGGGGCCTATGGTAGATATACCCACCTTGGTCTGTATAAAAATTTGGCTTCTGAGCTCAGGTCTTTTTTCCAGGACTTCACCCACCAGTTCTTCACAATGGCCGCCGCCATAGATGTCAGCCAGATCAAAGGTATTTACCCCCTCCTTCATACAGGAAAGCATAAATTCTTCCAGCTGCTCCACGGTCATCCCGCCTATTCTCATCATTCCAATCATTACATTACTCATAGTAAACCTCCGATTCATCGCTATAGGAAAATCACTGCAAAATTTTCCTATTTTGCCTGCTCCTTTGATGTCAGCATAGTCTTCTTAGGTCTTAGCAACAGTCTGGAAGTCTCTTCCTTGTATGCCTGATACTGAGGGCGTCTCTTAAGCTGTCTCTTTTCCATAAGAGGAATAGATACCACGTTAAAAAGGATGGCCACAGCTAATGCCCCTATGCCGTAATACCAATGCTCTGTGGAAAAAGGAAGCATAGCCAGATATACTCCCAGCCAGAAAGATATTTCACCCAGGTAATTAGGGTGACGGGAGTAGTTCCAAAGACCCAGATTACATACCTGCCCAGGCTTGGCATTTTCCAAAAAAGCATGCATCTGACGGTCCGCAAAATACTCCAGAAGGATACCCATTACCATTACTATAAGCCCCGGAAAAACCCACATATTAAGTCTCATTTTTGCCAGGTCAAACATAGGCAGCATGCCCGCGAATACCACCAGCGTAGGCATCAAATGAATGCCAAAGAAGTTGACTACAGGCCAGAATATACGAGGAGTCTCATCACGATATTTTTTGTATCTCCAGTCCTCATAGGAAAAATCGGTAAACACCTCCACCCAATTCATGGTAAGTCTCAGGGACCATACCAGAAACACTGCCAAAAAGAGCATCTGGTAAAGACTGAAAGCTTTCTCCACCACAAAGAGCCATATGGCCATCAGCATGGGAGTGAAAGACCAGTAAGCATCATAGACACTTGAATTTTTGTATATTACTGAAAAAATAAAAGTCACTACAGTCGCTACCAGATCAAATACAAAAAGCTTCAGCATAATACCTTCTACAAAAAAGCTGCTTATGATACCTACTGCAAAAGCCAAAAGATAAATTCCAAGTATAATTGTCAAGTCACGTATTTTCTTCATTGCATCAAATCCTTTTTATAACCAATTACTTTTTACAACATTGGATGCATTATAACACCACTTTGCAAAATTGCCAAGAGGACGGTTTTTTGAACGCAAAAAACGGTTCTCTCGGCACATTATGGCCAAAAGAACCGTCTTACGTTGAATACTAATTTACTTTTTCAAATACAGGCATATACTCGATGGGTGCTGCTACCTTGACAGTCTTACCACCCTCGAAAACAGTGCCGTCTGATGTCAGCTGCCATTTGCCTGCAGGGAGATATACCTCACGCTCATACTGATTAAGCTTAAGTATTGGTGCACAAAGGTAACGGCTGCCAAACATGTATTGATCAGACAGTTCCCAGCATTTTGGGTCATCCGGGAATTCAAAAAACATGGTACGGATAAGAGGTGCTCCGTTTTTAGTAGTTTCTTCATAAAGGCTCTTAATATAATCATGCATCTCAATACGTACATCGTAGTAATGACGCATAATTTTGTAATTTTCTTCACCATAGCTCCAAAGCTCGTTGGGCTGACCTGTATGGAGATAACCACCGCCCCAGTCTCTGTCATCCAGAGCAGGGATATCGTAGGGACCACGATCGCCATGCATACGAAGTACTGCTGAATAAACGGCGAACTGATACCAGCGTATTAAAAGCTGTCTGAAATCAGGATCCTTCACATCATAAGTCATAAAGCCACCTATATCGGTAGTCCACCATGGGATACCTGCCAGGCCCATATTGAGACCTGCCTTTATCTGAGTAGCAAAGGACTCGAAGGTACTGGGTACGTCACCTGACCATACCACATTGCCATACTTCTGGGAGCCTGCCCAGGCACAGCGAAGAAGGTTAACCGCCTCGCCCTTCTGTATGGTCGGCATATTATCATAAAATACTCTGCTGTAAAGCTGGGGATAAATATTGGATACCTGAAGAGCAGGGCCTTCTGCATATCTGTACTGGTCAAAATCATATACGCCATAGTCAGGCTCAGAATTATCCAGCCAGAAGGCGTCTATGCCCAGGTCGTAGTAATTTTTGCAGCATTTTTCCCAAACATATTTTCTGGTCTCAGGATTGAATACATCTATCTCTACACAATCCCCCTGATAATCATATGTCTGCGCTGCGCCACGTTCAGTTCGGATAAGCAGGCCTTTTTCCAGCATAGGTCCGAAATTCTCTGACCTGCGGTCTACTGAAGGCCATACGGAAACAATGACCTTGACACCCATTTCATGAAGCTCATCTATCATAGCCTTCGGATCAGGCCAATAGGTTTTATCAAACTTCCAGTCGCCCTGTACGGTCCAGTGGAAAAAGTCGATAACAATCTGATCTATTTTGATACCCTCTTCCTTGTACTTTCTAGCTACAGAAAGCACTTCATCCTGAGTACGGTATCTAAGCTTACACTGCCAAAGCCCCATAAGACTCTCAGGGAACATAGGTGCATGACCTGATACTGCAGTGTAATTCTCAAGGATTTTCTTAGGACTCTCATCTGCTGTAATCCAGTAATCCATCTGCTTTGTGCTCTCGGCAATCCACTCTGTGTAGTTCTTACCGAAGGTTACACGGCCTACTGCAGGATTATTCCAGAGCATACCGTAGCCCATATTGGACATGAAGAAAGGTACAGAAATTTGTGAATTTCTCTGGGCCAGCTCCAGACCTGTGCCCATAAGCTCAAAAACGCCGTCCTGATACTGTCCCATACCAAAAATCTTTTCTCCGGGATTGGCATCAAACTTGACGTTTAGCTTATAGTCACTGCCGCCCATAATGCCCTTCCACTCACGGTTGATAACCTTTAAGCAGCGGCTCTCCTTTGATATGGTCCCGCCATAGGAGCGGAAATACTCTCTAAGAATTATTTTGTCATCACTGTAAAAAGTAATAATACCTACAAAATTGACTGTAGCACGAATACGGCCGTTAGTAATCTCGCCTACGGTCTGCCATTCTCCCGTACCATCACCGCACCATTCTGCAGGAGCACCGATTTTTACTGTGGTCTCGCACTTTTTAGGCTGCTCTGTCAGCGCCCATTCTTTGTCCGAAATAGGGGTGTACATAGCTGATCTCACACGAAGGGAATTTTCCCCCCAGGCTTCAATGCGGACAGTTTCACCTCTGGTCTTAAATACCAATGCGCCGTTGTCATTAATAAATTCCATTACTGTACTCCTTTAAATAGTAACCAAATATTCGGGCTTATTATACTTTTTACTACAGTATAAAAAAACATTACTTTTTTGACAATATACACAGTGAAAAAAAGATAAAGCGGCCTCTGTCAGAGTCGACCGGAAATGGCATCCTTTGTGGCTACTGCGCAGCAAACCATAGCTTAGGGACCTCATAATGCGCTTCCTATGCTATGCTGTAATGATTAAGTGAGTTGTCAATTAGAACCGTCCCAATAACGTTAAGTTAATTGCGCCTGCAACCGCAAGAATCGGTGGAGTCGCAGCACCGCCCGAACCAACTATAGCAATGACAGTCAAAGCAGCAATAGTTACTGCAGCGGCAGTATTGAATACATTTTTCCAAGAGAAGTTTCCAACAGGATCATATCCTATAACAGGATTATTACCGCAATACAAAACAAAGGAGAGTGGCTACTGCGTAGCAGTAGAAAGGCGTCCTTTGTATCGTGACTGTAAGTAATACAACCCTGTCTCTCTGTCGTAGACGTATCCTCTGTAACGAAGTGGGTTATTAAGTCCTACAAGGTCGCTCGCCATTATAATTCGCTTCGCGAATAGGCGAGCTTTTCAAACTACTTCGGAGTTATCACTGTTGTAATCAACAGTGATATAAGTAGAAGCAAGGCTTCCTGTGGTGCTAATCAGCTCTCCCCAGGCTACGCCGCGTTGGTTACATAAATTGTCAGACGGAACCGTCCCAATAACGTTAAGTTAAGCTTGCGCAGATGTAAATCTGTCTTTTTGTTGTACCTGAAATTTTTACTGCAGGAAAATCATTGGCAAAGGATGGAATAAGAAAAGAGTTTGGGCAAATTTATTTGCCCAAACTCCTTAACTTAACGTTATTAGAACCGTCCCCAGTGACACGTGCCAAGCTAGCCCCTCTCGCACAGGCTTCTCCTATTAACGTAAGACTAATTATAGCCATGTTCATTTATCCATGCAAGGACAAAACTGTCAATATCCATGATTATCCGCCAGCCGATACTCGTGATTTCTTCTTGCTATTCTTTCCATAAAAATACCTGCTATGGTACTAAGTATCCATTAAGAGGTAACTTTTTACTATAGCAGGCAAATAAAAGTTGTCAATTGGAACCATCTCCGGTGACAGCCTGTTTTTCATCGGATACTACTATAAGGCCTATACCTGTTACAGAATCCCCGGGCTCGATGTGGCCATTCCAGCTTTCATTGGATATTATTATCTGCTTTCCTTCCACCCTGCATGAGCTACACCAGTTTTGCGTACTTTGTATATCTGATGCAAAGAGTATCACTAT
>JAZUFN010000095.1:0-7377 GCA_045640725.1 Lachnospiraceae bacterium | reverse complement strand
ATTTTACCACGAATACGCCCGTTAGTCAAAATTTTACTGACTTCATGTTCGCTTTTTTTCAAAAATCAGCTTGTAAAATTATTTATTGCCGGAAAAGTGCAACTCTTTCATACCTTCCACTTCATCGCAGATAGGCTTCTGAGCGCAGGTATGGCAGTCCATTTTCACATCCTTGAGAGCATGGTCTATCGTCTTTGTTATATCCTCCTGCTTTTTACCAAAGCTTACGAGGGCTTTATAATCTACCGAAGCATCTGTTACAAACAGCAGCTTTACCGCCTTTACCCAAGGGATTTTGTGATATTCCTTAAGGTAGAGCTGACCGATATCAGCAAAGCTGATACCTTGCTTTACAGCGGTCTTTGATACACGCACAGGCTCTCTGCCTGCACCAGAGGATACACGTACCATGTAGCCTTCGGCATTGACATGATAACGTACATACTCAATCTTTCTGATGCCGTTGTACATCCTGTCACCGGTACCCAGCAGCTCTTCGTCTACCTCTACTAGAGCTATTCTGGCGAAAGGACCATCCTTCTTTATTTCATAAAGATCAGGACCACAGAGGATAATCTCATCTTTATTTACCAGCTCTTCATTATCTGTAACGCAGGTGACACCTACTGCGGGCAGAGTACCACCACCCAGCTCGTACTCCATATCTGAACGCATTATAATACCGCGTTCGTCTACAGCGACCCAGTCAGAGCCGGACACAGCCAGCTCTTTCCCGGGAACTGTAATAAGTGAATCCAATTTTTTTATCTCGTTATCGTAAAGTCGCATCAGATTTTGCGTTCCTTCTTCTTTCTGTTTTCATAATGCTTCATAAAAAGAGGCTTAAGCTTGGTCATCATCTTCATATCCAGATTGAAGATATATACCAGGAAGGTAAGTACAAAAAATGCAACGATGACAATAGCGATAATCAGTAATACTCTAAGAAAAATATCCATTATGCCATTCCTTTCTGACGAGCATACTCAGCAGCACCCAGAGCGCCCATAAGCTGTGGATCGATAGGCAGGTCGATAACTTTAAGCTTAAGCACTTGCTCAATAGCAGCCTTTAACCCGGCATTCTTTGCACAGCCACCTGTAAGAGTAATCTTGTCTACTGCGCCTGCCTTTTTACTCATTACGAAACATCTCTTTGCTACAGAAAGCTCGATACCTGCTGCTATCTCATCCATAGCCTTGCCTTCACCTACCAGTGAAATAACCTCTGACTCAGCGAAAACCGTGCACTGGGAAGTAATAGGAATTACATTTTTTGCCTTGAGAGAAAGCTTGGAGAAATCATCCAAAGACATCTCAAATGCTCTGGCCATAGCCTCAAAGAAACGCCCCGTACCCGCTGCACATTTATCATTCATGGCAAAGTTAAGTACTGTGCCATCTGTATCTACAGCAATACCCTTTACATCCTGGCCACCAATATCGATGATAGCCTTTACAGAAGGATCTGCTACATGCACACCCATAGCATGACAGCTGATCTCTGAGATATTTTCATCAGCAAAAGGAACCTTGTTACGGCCATATCCTGTACCTACCAGGTAGGTCAGATCTTTAGGACTGTTAAGTGCATCTACCTGCTTAATAGCCTCATTCAGCGCTTCTTCACAGGAAAGAACCGCATTTATTCTGGAACGGATAGTAACATCTGCCACCATCTTACCGGTCTCATCAATAATAACACACTTCGTATATGTACTGCCGCTATCGCAACCACCAAAAAATCTCATATTATAAATGTATCCTTTCAAACACTTTGTACTTTATATTTTCAAAAATCTACCAGAGGCAGGTATCATCAAAATCCTCTAACGATGGATCCAGAGGCTCTTCTCTGAGCACGGATCTCATATATCTGTTTACATCCTGACGAAGATTCTTTCTGGGAATAACACGGGCATCAAACAGGTCGTGATTAACCCAGATAAGCTTGATGCCATGCTCTCTGGCCTGCTGCTCGAACATGCCGTGCATGCCATCCAAAGCCTTACAGGAAATATGCTCCCAAAGGATGACCATATCTGCTCTGTACTCTTCACAGTATCTCCAAAGATCATCCAGCAGTACTTCATAGCCGCCATGGGTACGATTTCTCATAATCATATTTTCGTACTGGTGAGCCATGTCATAGATAGCCTGTTCCTTGTCGTCCTCGGATACCGGTTCCAGAGATACCATGGTAAGCATGTCAAAAAGTGGTACAATACCCCAGCAGTTTAACAGCCAAGCCAACAGGTCTGTGTAAAACTGTGACTGAACTCCCCATATAACAGCTCTATGGCGATATTCCTTGGCCAGCATAGTCTTTTTCTCATATGCTTCTCTGGCCAGCTTAGTTATCTTTAAATCAGTCTTGGCAAAAGCAGGTACTTTACCCGCAATAGCCATATATTCAGTCTCACGGTAAAGAAGAATGTTATTACCGACAACCTGAGGGTAGTCGGTTTTGCTCATTTCCAGCCATTCAGAGCATTCACGGGCGCCTATATTTATACGCTTAGCACACTCAAAGTAGGCATCCCAGTCCCACTTTTCTCCGGTCTGCTCCTCGATAAACTTGATGGCATTTCTGATCTCCTGGGCTGCATAGTCCTGGACTCCTGCCTCAGTATGACGAAGAGGTGTCGCCAGCTGAAATACCGGAATACCATTACGCTCCAAGGCTCTTGAGATAACGCCGTTGCCCATAAGAGAACCGTCACAGGTAGTGTTACACTGTACTGCACACTTACCAAATACAGGCATATCGTCATCGATACATACGCCGGCTTCTGCAGCAGGCATAGGGCATACATCTCCCGGCAGACCGCATTCCTGTACCACATCCAGGTAGTGAGTGGTAGACTCTGCCATCAACAGTACACATACGTAGCAGGAGACCGTCTCCCAGCTACGTCCCTTAAGATTGGGGAAACCACAAAGAATGTTGGTCATTTCGTTTTCGTCTACCAGAACAACATTGGAAGAGGCTTCAGGCTTGGCACCCAGATTGCGGTCTACTTTGAATATAGCATCCAAAAGGGCTGCTACATCCGCTGCCACCAGGTCATACTCTTCATGACAGATACGAAGAGCATTGCCGCGAAGGCCACGGGTATGCTTATCAATCATCATAGGTACAGCCAGATAGTTTACCATCCAGCGGTATCTGAAAAAACCTTTAAGATTCTTAGGTTTTATTATGAAGGCAGCCAGCATTTTTAAAATGCCCAGCCATCTCCAATAGTCGTAAAGAGTATCCTTAAGGCCACGCCACTCGCGGCGCTTAAAGACCTCCATTTTTCCATCATATAATTTTCCCAGCTTTGAGCTGCCAACTGCTTTTCCCATTACTTTCTACCTCCCTGGATTTTCTTAATTTCCATACTTTCCACGAAGGCCTGTACACGGGTACGGATCTGACCGGAATTGCCTACTGCATAAGGTCTGTCAATAGTGAGAACCGGATAGTGATACTCATCACGAAGTACAGCTGAGCCTACCATACGCTCATATGCCCAAGGATCACAGAATTTCATCTGCTCATAGATAATACCGTCCGCCTTGTATTCTCTGGCGATTTCATTCACATACTCACGGCGTCTGTCCATTTTTTTAGTATCCATATGGCGAGGACACATGGTAGCCATCATGTAATGACGGCAAATCTGCGTGAGGGCATCCTCTGTATCATTTAGTTCAATAACCTCACGTCCAGGCAGTGAGCCATAGCAGAAACGGTCAGCACATACATAAGCACCGGAGTCCTCAATCAGCCTAATCATATCTACATCATCTATCTCAGAGCCCACTACTGCTACGCGAGCACGGAATGGGAATTTCGCCTCAGGCTCACGGGTCTTTAACTCTTCCAATGTCTCCCTCAGCTTGTCTATAATTTTATCCTGTGGCGCTACGTAGCTGGCCATACACAGGATATGGAATTCATAGCCTGTAATACGAGGATTGTCCTCTTTTCTGTAATCACCTATGGCTGTCAGGATACGACAAAGCTCATTATGACGCTCTACTGCTTTTCTAAGTGCAGCATCGCTTGTATCCAGGCCAAACACCTCATGCAGAGGCTCCAGTATCTTGGTGCGGCACTGACCTATATAGAGGTTCAGTCCGTTGTCATCCGCCTTCATAGGTACTTCCAAATACTTGTAGAAAAATCTGTCCTTTTCTACAGTATGCAGGAGCTCCATATTTTCCACGCAACGATTCAGCATAGAGCAGCCATCAGGTGTAATAATACAGTCCGCAAACTGATAGCCTCCCTCTATGGCACGCTCCAGCAGAGCTCTGGTATACTCGCACAAAAAGCTGGTCATATAGTAAGTGCCCATATCAATAGATCCGGTACGTGGTGCACGAAGACGTACTCCGAAACAACCATCCAGCTTGAGCAATACTTCAGGAATCTGATAACAGGTGGAGGCTACGCAGATTTTGCCCTCTGCCTGAGCCTCACGCACCAGTTCATTATCAGCATCTTCCAAAAGTCGCTCAAAGTAATAAAGATGCTTTAAATCTTTCATATAATTATTAGCTTCTCCTCCCCATATTTATTTACTTTTAAATAACTCCCAGTTTTTTCAGCGCCTGGCGGGCACCCTCTACGATAGGTGCATCATCATTCAGATAAAATACCGACTCACCCTTAAGATCAAACTGTGTCAAGTCCTTGTCCGCAGGAATGCAGGAAAGTACAGGAATATCTGCAATATCCATGTACTGAAGCACAGATTCATCCGGAATACGGTTAAAGATAACTCCCACTTCTTCAGCCATAACCAGCTCATCCGCAACTTTCTTAATAGTCTTGACTACATCACAGCCCTTTTTACTGGAATCGGTTACCATAACCAGGTGTGTGACCTTTTCCATAACACGGCGATTAATCTGCTCAATACCTGCTTCGCCATCGATAACGATGTAATCGAAATTATCTGCCAGTGTGGCAATAACAGCCTTTAAATACTGATTTATCTTACAGTAGCAGCCTGCACCCTCAGGTCTGCCTACAGCGATAAAGGAAAATCCGTCCATCTCTACCAATGCGTCAAAAATACGATATCTGGCCTCTGCCAACAGCTCCATGGCAGATCTGGTATCTCCTTCCTCACAGCTGGCTACCACTTCACGTCTGATGTCATCAATGGTCAAAGTTACATTGACCCCCAGTGCTGTAGAAAGACCAACAGCCGGGTCAGCATCGATGGCAAGGATTTTTTTACCGGGATGTGCAGCTACTATGCATTTAACCATAGCTGATGAAAGAGAAGTCTTTCCAACACCGCCTTTTCCCGATAATGCGATGATTTTTGTCTTGTTGTCCATACGTCCCCCATTTTTATAAAAAGTAAAAAAAGTTTTAAAAAATTATATCATAATTATACGAAAATAACAATGTGAACTATTCTAAAAAGATTCGTAGTGACCTCTTTTTTACCTCTTACCCTCTATTTCTCACCTCTTAGTTTATGGCTCTTTACAATTCCATGCATTTCCTATAAACTCCACATTGTCAAAAGCAAAACAAACATTATTAGCAACGACACACAGAGGGACTATGAAAATCAAGCTTGAAACTAACGAGAATCTGACTGAGGATGAAATCGTTATTCACTGCAGGGAATTAAGCGATGAAATTCTAAAGCTGCAACAGCAGATCAGTCGCCTGGCTTCCCAGAGAAGCCAGCTGGAAGTCACAAAAAAAGACGTCTCATACTACTTGGCGCCGGAGGACATCCTTTTTTTCGAGACTGCTGATAACTACACCAGCGTCCATACTACTACGGATATCTACAAGGCCTCATACAAGCTGTATGAGCTGGAAGAAATGCTTCCAATGTCTTTCATGCGAGTTTCCAAATCCACTATTTTAAACACCGGTCGCATTCTGGGCATCAGAAAAAATCTGACAGGCCCCAGCCAGGTAGAATTTAAGTCTACTGATAAAAAGGCCTATGTTTCACGTAACTATTTAAAATTATTAACAGAAAAATTATCACAAAAGAGGTAAGAGAAAATGAAGAAATCAAAAAACATTTTTTGGGGCATAGCACTTATTCTTGTTGCAGCTCTCATCGTACTTTCCAACGTAACAACACTTCCTGTTTTCAGTACTTTTTCCCTTTGGGACATCATCTTATTAATTGTCCTTACTGCCTTCCTGGTCAAGGGTATCACTGACAAATCATTTTTCACTTCATTCATGTCAGCCGGTCTTATTTATTATGTTGTTATAAATAATCTAGACAAAGACGACTCCTTTAGCCTGCCATCGTTCCTTCCTGTTTTAAATCTCTGGACTGTTATTCTCATCATGGTTCTCCTTTCTATTGGATTCTCCATGATTTTCAAAAACAAATCCCATGTTCAGGTTACTTTCAATGACAAAAATGGCAAAGAGGTGATTTTGGACAAAGATAATCAGTTCCATCAGACTGTTAATGACGGTGTGGTAAATATTGAAAACAATATGGGAAGCACTACGAAGTACATCGACTGCCCTGATTTCCGCGAGCTGAATGCAGACAACAATTTTGGTGCTATGAATATATACTGCAATAATGTCACGCTGACCTCCGCCCAGTGTAAAATCGACCTGGACAACAACTTTGGCAATATCAATCTCTATGTTCCAAAGGAGTGGCAGGTGGTACTGAATCCCGATTCTTCCTTTGGAAGAATCGATTTCCACAAATCCCATGAGGCGCCTGCAGGTGCTCCCATAGCTTACATAAATGCAGATTCCACTTTTGGCAATATCGGAATTTTCCAGATTTAACAATAGTAAAAACAGCGTGGGTACACATATCGTAGTGATATGTACCCACGCTGTTTTTATTTGTTATAATACTCTTTAAGTCGTGGGTATGCCCTGTCAAAACACCCCCATAACTTGGGATCAAAGTGTGATCCCATGGAATTCTTTATGATATTGTATGCTTCCTCACTGGAAACGGAATCCTTATAACATCTCTCACTGACCAGAGCGTCATATACATCCGCCAAGGCCATTATTCTGGCTTCAAGTGGTATATCCTCTCCGGATAATCCTGAAGGATAACCGCTGCCGTCCCAATGCTCGTGATGATAAAGTGCCAGATTCTTTGCTACAACAACCAGCTCCTGATCTGCAATACCTCCCATAACGCCCTCTATAATGTCACTGCTTTTCTGAGGGTGTATTTTAATCTTTTGGAATTCATCATCCGTTAGTTTATTAGGCTTGGTGAGAATGGCATCCTCCACTGCAATTTTTCCCACATCGTGCATTGGAGCACTTTTAATTATGTATTTACTGTATTTATCATCCAGAACATCTCTAAAAGAGCCTTCCTTTTTCAACTCCTCAAAGTCGGAGGCC
>JAZUFN010000094.1:0-2581 GCA_045640725.1 Lachnospiraceae bacterium | reverse complement strand
TGCCTTCTGACAAATCACAACGCCGGCTGCATGGATAGAGGTATGTCTGGGCAAGCCCTCCAAACGGCGGGACATATCCACAATAATCTTTACCTGGGGGTCTTCTTCATAGAGCTTTTTAAGCTCCGGATTCATCTCAAGGGCCTTATCCAGGGTAATATTCAGTTCATTGGGCACCAGCTTGGCCAGCTGATCTCCCAGTGAATAGGGAAGGTCCATCACTCGGGTAACGTCGCGAAGAACTCCCTTGGCTGCCAGGGTACCGAAGGTGACTATCTGCACCACCTTCTCCTTGCCGTACTTTTGGCTGACGTAATCAATCACTTCCTGTCTGCGGTTCGGACAGAAATCGATATCGATATCCGGCATGGATACACGCTCCGGATTGAGGAAACGCTCAAACAGAAGGCTGTACCTGATGGGATCGATATTGGTGATTTTCAAAGCATAGGAAACCACGCTTCCCGCAGCAGAGCCTCGGCCCGGGCCTACGGGAATCCCATGTTCTTTGGCATAATTGATAAAGTCCCATACAATCAGGAAATACTCCACGTATCCCATTTTTCGAATGGTGGAGAGCTCATAATCCAAGCGCTGACGCAGGGTCATGCCGGTATCTCCGGCAGGCTGATTCTCATCCTCGCCGTAGCGCTCATGCAGTCCCTTGGTACAGAGATAGTTCAGATAAGTCCATGTATCGTAGCCTTCCGGCACATCGTACCGGGGCAGCTTTGTCACACCAAACTCAATCTCCACATGACAGCGGTCGGCAATTCTCTGGGTATTGTCGATGGCTTCCTGGGCGTAAGGAAAGAGCTCCCGCATCTCCGCTTCGCTCTTTACGTAAAACTGACCGCCCTCATAGCGCATGCGGTCCTCATCCTTCAGCTTTTTGCCGGTCTGAAGACAGAGTAAAATATCGTGGGCATCTGCGTCGGAAGCATAGGTGTAGTGGCAGTCATTGGTCGCCACCAGGGGAATCTGAAGTTCCCGGCTCAGGTACATGAGTTCCATGTTCACCTGCTGCTGCGCCGGAATGCCATGGTCCTGCAATTCCAGAAAATAATTGCCCTTGCCGAAGATTTCTTCATATTCCAGTGCCACTTTTTTTGCAGCATCGATGTTTCCGCTTAAAATAGCTCTCGGCAGTTCTCCGGCCAGACAAGCGGACAGACAAATGATTCCTTCATGGTAGGTGCGCAGCACCTCCTTGTCCACACGGGGCTTGTAGTAGAAGCCTTCCGTATGTCCCTTGCTGACGATCTTCATCAGGTTGGAATAGCCCTGATTGTTCTCAGCCAAAAGAACCAGATGGTGATATTTATCTTCTCCATGGGACGCTTCCTTGTCAAAACGGGAGCCGGGAGCCACATAGACCTCACAGCCAAGCACCGGATTGATGTGCTCCGCACGGGCTGCCTTATAAAAATCCAGAACCCCGTACATAACGCCGTGGTCAGTAATGGCCGCTGCTGTCATGCCCAGTTCCTTGACTCTGGCCACATATTCTTTTACCTTATTGGAACCATCCAAAAGAGAAAACTCTGTATGGGTGTGGAGATGTGCAAAAGCCATCCGGTTTACCTCACTTCATTCTATCGTACACAATCAGGTCTCCGTCGGTGCCCACAATCGTGTAGCCCTTGGAAAAACACATGGAATCAATGGTGCCATCACAAACGGTGGCGATATATCGGCAGGTCAGACTGTCGAAATTCTCAATTACATAGTCCGGATAACAGCAGGAAATGCCGGTTCCGGAGGGTAAGTAGTACAGCATCTGCCAGCTACTTGTCTCATTAAACTCGGGGGCAGGCTCCTGCTCTGAGGGAGCCACAACGCTGTCATAAATAACCCAAATCAAGGTGTTTTCATAGGAAGGCTTCTTGTCCTCATCCAATTCCAGTTCGGATGCAAGGGTCTCTTCCCAATAAGCACCTGTCTTGTCTCTCCAGTCCTCCGCAAAGGGAACCGCGAAATCCTCTCCGCCGATGACATGCAGCCAGAAAAGCCATACAAACAAAAGAGTTAATAAGGCCGCTTTTAATTCTGCTCTTTTCTCTGAAAAAACGAGAACCAGCATGGAAGCAGATAAAAACATAAGTAAGTGCTTGCTGCCTTCATTCAGCTTGTACATAAGAATCACGGCCATCATCATGGCAAACAAGCTAAAGAGCTGGTGAACCATAAGAGGCAGGTACAGGGCCTGATTTGCATAGGGAAGAGCTGTCTTTTTCCCTGCATTCGCCTTATAAGCCTTCACTTCCTCCACGACGGTCCAAAAAAGCACAGCCATAATGGCAAGATGGGCTGCAAAGAAGGTACCGCTCCATAATCCGGTCAAACACCCCTGCAGAGCGTAGCGCAGGAAGGTGGTTCCCTTGTCATAGAGGGTGTAAAGAACGCCCTTCACCCCGCTGACAAAGCCCTTGGTGAAAAAGTCGGTAATCCATTTCGTATAAAACAGATCCGTAAAATAAGGGGCTGCCAGATAATGATTGATTAGGACATACACTGCAAAGGTAAGTCCGAAAATACCTGCCAGAAAAATAAGCGTGGGGTGACATTTAAGCAGAAGAAC
>JAZUFN010000093.1:0-6183 GCA_045640725.1 Lachnospiraceae bacterium | reverse complement strand
CCATACAACCTGAGACATATCATACTTGGAATTGGAGGATGTAAGCTCACCTAAATCTGTCAGATAAACATAGCCTTCTTCATTGTAATCCCATGTAAGTCCCTTAGGTCCATACCAGATAGTCATAGCACCTTCAGGTGTGCAGAGCCAGTTGATAATATCCATGCAAAGCTCAGGATACTGCGTATCTGCACCTATAGACCAGATATGATTGGAGCCGTAAGGAGAAACACCATATACAGGAGTTCTGGCTTCGGTAGGGCATACGCTCCACATCATTTTTCCTGCATCCAGATGCTCTTTTGTATTGTAGCCATCACGGCCTGCATAGTTAAATACTGAGAAAAAGGTTCTTCCTGTTGCCAGCTTTTCAGCCATATCATCATAAACCTGGCTCATGGAGTCAGGGTCAACGAGGCCTGCTCTCTTAAGCTTATTAGTCCATCTAAGCATTGTGAGGTATGGACTGTCATCATCAAGTGCTCCATAAAATTCGCCGGTCTCTCCGTCATAAAGGCCAAGACCTGTATCGCCATCCAGGCCATAGTATGTAGTAGCCAGACACTTTACATACATTACCATGTCACCGTCCCAATCAGGCCACATGGAAAGGGCATAAGTTTCATCTCCCTTGTCATCCTTTGGACAGATTTCCTTCATAGCTACAAGTACATCATAAAGGTCATCCATATCCTTTATTTCAGGATAACCCAGCTGCTTATAAAGATCCCATCTAAGATCCCATGTATAGAAAAACTGTGCATGAGGAGCAGATCCCTCAATTTCTGCAGCTACGCCGTTAGCCACACCATAAAGCTTACCGCCATTGATATCACGGTTATTCTGAAGTGCTTTGGCCATATTTTCCTTAATATACTTACCATTGGTACCAATCAGATCATCTTCATCCCAGTCATACAGGAGACCCTTGGCTACAGCATTCTTATAATAATCTCCATCATTACCCCAGACTACAATATCGCCTAAATTACCGGCTTCTACTCTGGTCTCGTAGGTACCGTCTGATTCAGGAACGATATTAAGCTGAACACCGAACTTCTCAGCAAAAAGTACTGAACTCCAACCTCCCTGAATACCTGCAAAATTGGCAAGCTCTGAAAATACTGTAATAGTAATCAGATCTTTTTTCTTGTCGCCATCTTTTTTGTTACCGCAGCCTGCCAGCATGGTTACCAGCATGGTCATAACAAGAATAAGGCTCAAAACTCTTTTCTTCATAAATTTAATCCTCTCCTTTTTTTATGTTAATGGGTCACCCCAAAACATTACTAAATCAGCCCTTTACTGCTCCCAGCATAATACCCTTTACAAAATATCTCTGCATGAAAGGATATACCAGAAGCACAGGAATAACAGTAACCATTGAAATTGTATACTTAAGAATTCTGTTGGACAACATGCCTATAACCTGATTCTCCAGGCCGGATCCCAACAAGGAGCCCAGGTCTGTAGTCTGGTTCAGATAGATATAAAGTCTATGCTGTAAAGTATACAGGTCGGGTCTGGAATTCATAAGCAGCAGGGAATCCTGGAAAGAATTCCAGTTGCCTACTGCTCCGAAAATAGCAATCGTAGCCAAAATAGGCTTAGATAATGGCCAGATAATCTTTGTAAAAACCTGAAGCGTGGTAGCTCCGTCCAGAAGGGCACTTTCCTCCAGCTCCGGTGAAATGGACTCTACATAAGTTTTTACAAGGATAATATTGTATGGTGCTACAGCTCCGGGAATAATATAAGCCCAGAAATTATTGGTAAGTCCCAGCATCATCATATTCAGGTACCAGGGTATCAGACCTGCATTGAAATACATGGTGATAACCAGCATTCTGTACCATATTTTTCTCTTCCACATATGCTGCTTGGTCACTATATAACCTGCAAAACCGGAGATAGCCACCATGATGGCAGTACCCAGGATGGTCCTGCTGATAGTTACGATAAAGGAACTTCCCAGATCTTTTACCTTGAACAAGGATGAATAGTTTTCAAAATGAATCTGCCTGGGCAGGAGGGTAATTTTTCCTGTATTAACCAGATCGTTATTGGAAATGGTATTAATCAAAAGATAGTAAAAAGGGAAAACACATAATACCATGAATATAGCGAATAAGGTAACGTTTATGATATCAAATGCCACATCTCCCGGGGTTCTCTTATAAATAATAAGTCCAAAGCTGGAATCGCGTTTTGTTTTCTTTTTTGTAGTTTTTTCTGCCATATGCGCTCCTCCTTAAATAATACTTTCGCCACGAATGGCCTTGGACACCTTATTAGCTATGAAAAGCAGAGTGACAGATACTACTGACTTTGTCATGGAAACCACAGTCGACAAAGGAATCTGACCACCGCCTATACCCAAATTATATACGTATAAATCCAGCACTTCAAGTGTCTTATTGTTCATAGGATTGGAGAATACCAGGTACTGCTCCATACCGTTTGAAAGAATATTAGCTATGGAAAGCATGAGCATTACGCAGTATGTAGGCACCAAAGCCGGCACTGTAATATGCCACATTCTCTTAAATCGGTCGGCTCCGTCTACCATGGCAGCCTCATAAAGAGACTGGTCTACACCTGAAATGGCAGCTATATAAATAATAGCACTCCAGCCCAAGCCCTTCCAGGTACCCCATAAAAGCATTTTAATCCACTGAAGGTCTGCAGTCTGCAAATAATTAACCTTGGTCACCTGACCCGTAATCATCTCAATAAAGTCATTTACGAAGCCATCTGTAGAGAAAAGAGCAAATGCCAAAGCGTATACCAATACCCAGGAAATGAAATTGGGGATTGTAGTCAGTATCTGCACTGTCTTTCTAAAGCCTGTACTTCTGATTTCAGAAAGGAAAATGGCAAAAGCCACAGGGAACCAGGAAGTAAGTATGCCAAGACCTGACATAACCAATGTATTTCTAAGTACTCTGAAAATATCTGCACGGGTAGCACTATTCTGGAAAAGGTATTTAAACCATTTAAAGCCCACAAAATTTTCTGAGGAAAGGTTATCTCCGGCGGAATAGTCAAAGAATGCATATCTCCAGCCCCACAAAGGCAGGTAGGAGAAAATTACAGCCAGGAGGATAACAGGAAGAATATAAAGGAAGAGCTTGTATTTTTCCAGCATCTCGCACTTCTCTTCTCTCTTTTCCTTGCGTTCTCCAAAGTAAAGCACCAATGATAATACTAATATCAGAACCGCTACAGCCAGATAATAGAATAAAGCCCAAGAAGGCTGTCTAAGTCCAAATTTATCCACCTTATTGGAAGCTGTAAGCTCGGAGCCAATTCTGTTATATGAGAAAAATGTACCTGCAAGGCCCAGAAGCATAACAACAGCCCCAGCCAGGGAAAAGATAAGACCTCTTGCTCTCATCTTAACATTTCCCATGGTCATACAGGCAGAAACCGTGCTAAGGATAATACCTAAAATAATAACTCCACAGCTAATCTGAAGAATAGTAATGGATGTATCCGTAAGCCAACCCTGCTCCAGCGCCCTCTTAAGTGATGCTATAACTACATTTCTCGAAACCGCCATAGTAAAAAGTGACAGGTATTTACTCATTTTATCCAGTACACGCCCCGGATTAAAATCAGAGAAAAATACAGACACCAATGAAAACAATATCAATATTCTAAGGATCCAATAAAACACATTAAAAGGTGCCTTTGGCCTTTGAAATGATTCTTTACGCTCGTCCACAACAAGTCCTCCCAAAACCGATTTTGGATTAGTATCCACACGAGTTGATTATATTATAACCGGCCCTGTTATTATATGGGTAGAATTAGTGTTTAATTGACTACATTTTTTTACATTTCACAGCCTTACCGGAATTTACTTATTAGTATTTTTAACAGGAGTTATTTTATACTTGTTTTGTGGAATAAAATTAGATAAAATAAGGCTAATAAATAGAGCGTACGCTCAAATTTCAGGAGGCTTTATGCGTCATCTTATCAGTCCACAGGATTTGACAGTAAAAGAAATCGACGATCTAATCGCTTTAGCTCGTGATATCTATTCAAATCCCAAGAAATATGCAGATTCCTGCAGAGGCAAAAAAATAGCGACTTTATTCTATGAACCAAGCACACGTACCCGTTTAAGTTTCGAAGCTGCAATGCTCAACTTAGGTGGTACTGTTCTTGGTTTTTCTTCTGCCGATTCTTCCTCAGCTGCAAAGGGAGAAAGCATCGCAGATACAATTCGTGTTATTAGCGGGTATGCTGACATCTGTGCCATGCGTCACCCTAAGGAAGGTGCTCCTCACGTTGCTTCCATGCACTCTTCCATCCCTGTAATAAACGCAGGTGACGGTGGTCATAATCATCCTACCCAGACTCTTACAGACCTTCTTACCATCAGCATGTTAAAGGGCAGACTGAACAATCTTACTATCGGATGTTGCGGAGATCTCAAATTCGGTCGTACCGTTCATTCCCTTATTAATGCTATGGCCCGTTATACAGGCATTAAATTCGTCCTCATCTCCCCTGATGAGCTTCGCATCCCCAATTATCTCCGCACAGAGACTCTGGATGCCAATAATATTCCTTATGTAGAGACCAAAAATCTGGAAGAGGTTATGCCTGAATTGGATATTCTCTACATGACCCGTGTACAGCGTGAGCGCTTCTTTAACGAAGAGGATTATATCCGCCTTAAGGATTCCTTTATCCTGGATGCCGAGAAAATGAAGCTGGGCAAGCCCGATATGCTGGTAATGCATCCACTGCCCAGAGTAAACGAGATAGCTACAGATGTGGATGACGACCCAAGAGCTGTTTACTTTAAGCAGGCCAATTTCGGCGTATACATCAGAATGGCACTTATCTTAACGCTTCTTAAAGAGGCTGAAAAGGAGGAAGAAAATGCTTAATATTTCCGGACTTTCCGAAGGCTACGTTATCGACCATATTCATGCAGGCGGCGGCATGGAAATATATACCTATCTGAACCTGGACAAACTGGAGTCAGAGGTAGCCCTCATTAAAAATGTTAAGAGCCGTAAAATGGGCAAAAAGGATATCATCAAAATTGAAGGCTCTTATGATATAGACTTTGATATGCTGGGAGTCCTGGACCCCAATATCACCATTGATGTTATCAAAGAGGGAAAAATCGTAGAGAAGAGAAAGCTTCAGCTGGCAGAGTATGTTACCGGCATTATCAGATGTAAAAATCCCCGTTGTATCACTACTGTCGAGCAGGGTCTGGTACACCGTTTCAAGCTCACCAATCCTGAAAAGGGCGTATATCGCTGCGTATACTGCGAGCAAAGCTTTAAGCAGCAGAAGTAAAAAGAAGCTATGGGCACACATCACAAGTGCCCATAGCCGTTTTTTATTGGCATAAGAAATTCTTAAGCATCTTCTTTCCATCCGGAGTCATAATAGATTCGGGATGGAATTGAACCCCATAAATAGGATACTCTTTATGCTGTACTGCCATTACTTCATTATCCTTTGTAACTGCTGTCACTTCCAGGCAATCCGGCATAGTATCCGGATCTGCAGCCAGTGAATGATATCTGGCCACCGGCAGTTTTTTATCAAGACCTTGGAATAAGCGGCTCTCTGCCACCACTTCCATTTCTGACTGCTTGCCATGCATAAGCTGCTTAGCGTAAGTAACCGTAGCCCCGAAAGCTGCACATATAGCCTGATGTCCCAGACATACTCCTAAAGTAGGGATGTCCTTACCCAGGCTACGGGCTGCTTCTACTATTATACCGGCATCTTCCGGTCTCCCGGGGCCCGGTGATAATATAATATGTGAAGGCTTCATAGCCCTTATTTCTTCTATAGTCATTTCATCATTTCTGATAACCTTTATATCCGGATTAATCTCACCCACAAGCTGGAAGAGATTATAGGAAAAACTATCGTAATTATCTATAAGCAATATCATTATTCTTCCTCCGATGCCTCTCTTAGGGCATTAACTACCGCTTTTGCCTTGTTAATACACTCCTCATATTCTTTTTCCGGTACAGAATCAGCTACGATTCCTGCTCCGCTTCTCACAAAAACCTTTCCATTTTTCTTATAGGCAATCCTTATGGCAATACAGGTATCCATATTACCGGTAAAATCAATATAGCCTATCGCTCCACCGTAAATACCACGCTTATTGTTTTCCAGCTCTCCTATAAG
>JAZUFN010000092.1:0-2892 GCA_045640725.1 Lachnospiraceae bacterium | reverse complement strand
GAAGCAGCCATTCTTATGAATGGTTTTACCAGTGCTGAAGTATCACCGCACCTTGTAATTAATTTTGACAAAGTAGAAGAATATTTTAAAGAATATATCCCTATTGAGGGTGAAAATTTCGGTGTAATTACGCAGCAGCAGGTTATATCTTCAACAGGTACTGCAGGCGCAGGAGATATTCCGGGCACCGATTCCAATGATAATGCTACTGATTATTATCTTACCAATAGTAATGGCGGCCAGTCTACTTATGATATGACTCAGACTAATTACGTCCCTTCTGAAAAAATTACCAATACTGTATATGATGTTGGGGTTATTTCAGATTCAGATTCCACGATATGGGTTACCTGTGTCAGGGTAAGAACACTTACAAAATCTGAGCTTAAGATACTGGGACTTCTGGAAGAGATTTCTTATGACGAATTTGTAGCTCGTCATAAAGAGGGTGAAAAGGTAGAGGTAAGCGAGAGATTAGTAGAGGGTATTGCAGCTGCTACCGGTATCAGCGAGACCAATGTAGTGGTTACAGCCTATGATGTATATGAATTTATAGATGATACACCTGTTACTAATATCGACTGGGAGCTCATCATACAGATTGCTCTTGCAGTAATTCTTTTAGGTATTCTTGCATTTGTAATTCTTCGTGGTATGAAGCCTGTAGAGGTTACAGAAGCGGAGCCAGAGCTTTCCATCGAGCAGCTTCTGGCTACCACTAAAGAGAATCAGAGCCTTGAGGATGTTGAATTCTCTGAAGAGTCTGAGACCAGAAGAATGATTGAAAAATTCTTTGATGAGAATCCCGAAGCTGTGGCACAGCTCTTACGTAACTGGTTAAATGAAGATTGGATGTAAAAGAGGTTTTATAAATGGCAGCAAATAATAAGGCCAGTGAGCTTACGGGCCTGCAAAAAACAGCAGTGTTGCTTATAACGCTTGGACCGGAAAAGGCCTCCAAGATTTTCACTTTCCTGAAAGAGGAAGAAATCGAACAGATTACTCTGGAAATAGCCAGTACCAGAACTATCAACCAGGCTCTTAAGGAAGAAGTTTTGGATGAGTTCTATGAAGTATGTCTGGCTCAGCAGTATATTTCCGAAGGTGGTATCAATTATGCCAGAGACCTTCTGGAGAAGGCTCTTGGTGGAGACAAGGCTTCCGAGGTTATTTCCAAGCTTACAGCCAGTCTGCAAGTACGTCCTTTCGAATTTATCAGAAAGACAGATGCAGGTCAGTTGCTTAACTTCATTCAGGACGAGAATCCTCAGACCATTGCCCTTATTTTGGCTTATCTTTCTACCTCACAGGCCGCAGCCATTATTGGCTCACTGCCACAGGATAAGCAGGCTGATGTAGCTAAGCGTATTGCTCAGATGGATAGAACATCGCCTGATGTTATTAAGGATGTCGAAGGAGTATTGGAGAAAAAGCTGGCCAATCTGGTCAACCAGGACTTCACTATTGCCGGCGGCGTAGATGCAGTAGTAGAGATCCTGAATACTGTAGACCGTGGTACAGAAAAGCATATCATGGAGACTCTGGAAATCGACGAGCCGGAATTGGCCGACGAAATCAGAAAGAAGATGTTTGTATTCGAAGATATTCTTTCTCTGGACGACAGATCTATTCAGCGTGTGCTGCGTGAGGTGGACAATGGTGAGCTGGCTGTGGCACTTAAGGCAGCTACAGAGGATGTACAGGATGCAATATTTAAAAATCTTTCCAGCCGTTTGGCTTCCATGATTAAAGAAGATATGGACTTCATGGGTCCTGTACGTATGAAGGATGTTGAGGAAGCTCAGCAGAAGATTGTTAATATTATCAGAAAGCTTGAAGATTCAGGCGAGATTGTTATTTCCAGAGGTGGAGGTGACGAGCTGATTGTCTAGTAATATTATCAAAGGATATAAACAGAATTATGATTCGGCCAATTTTAAAAAGCTTGACATGACTGTACGAGAAGAAAAGCTGGCTGAAAAAATAGAGGATTTACGTAATAATAGCACAAGCTTTATTTCAGGTCTTATTCCTGCAGAAATCATGGACGGAAATGAATATGCAGAGAATACACAGGAAATAAGCGGAGATACAATAACTGAAGATTACAATATGAATTCACTTTCTCCGACTCCTATGCCTATTCAGGATATGGAAGCCTTAAGAGAAGAAATCCGTCAGGAGCTGTATGCTGAAGTCAGACTGCAGGCAGAGGCTGACTTCAGAGAGAATCTTCAGACCGAAGCCTCCATTATTTTGGATAATGCCAGGAACGAAGCGGCACAGATTATTGTAGAGGCTGAGAACAAGGCCAAATCCGAGGCAGAAGCCATTAAATCAGGTATTATTTCCGTGGCCTCTGCAGAGGGCTACGAATCCGGCCTGAAAAAGGCAAAAGAGGAACAGCAGGATGCTCTTCGTGCTTTGGAAGATGAAAAAAGAAGAGTGACTGAAGAATATGAAAGGCAGGTAGCACTTCTTGAGCCTGCCTTTGTTGAAATACTAAAGGAATATGTAAAGAAAATCACCGGCATAGCTTATGATTATCATACCGAGATTCTTTCATATTTGATGGATCAGGCTATCAGGAGAGCTCCGGGGCAGACAGAATTTATAGTAAAGCTGTCACCTGATGATATGGAAAAATATGCCATGGAGATACCCACTATTACTGAAAAATACAGTGATAAGATTGCATTAACATTTTCCACATCTGCAGATGTAAATGATGGAGAGGTAAGACTTGAAAACGAAGGAAGAGTACTCACTTCTTCACTGGAGCTTAATATGAACGGCCTTTTAGAGTCTTTGGATATGCTTTCCAAATAATTATGATAACGAGGATATATGGACATAAACAAGTACCTGTCACTGACAGAAGAAAATTTCATA
>JAZUFN010000091.1:0-2273 GCA_045640725.1 Lachnospiraceae bacterium | reverse complement strand
GGTAGCCTGGTAAAACTTAGCTGCCTTAAGTACATCGCTCATACCCTCTGCCTTCTTTGTATCTCTCTTAAGCTTTTCAGAAGCCTCGTAAAGTGCATCATACCATGCGCTTTCCTTTTCAATCAGCTTCATTTCTGTCTTGACAGAAAGAGTACCGGAAATAACTTTCTTTCTGGATACCAGATCCACCTTCTTAGCTGTGGTCTCCATAAGAGCCGGCATGAACTGTGTATCAATCATATCAGCCATCGTGCATGCCTCAATATGGATAGTCTTTACGTAGTTCTCAAGGAGAATCTCGTAACGACTTCTAATCTCGGTCTCTGTGAATACCTGATGCTTTTTAAAGAGCTCCATGTTTTTCTCAGCAATAAATACAGGAAGTACATCAGGAGTAGATCTGTAGTTGTAAAGACCACGAGCCTCTGCTTCCTTTACCCACTCCTCTGTATAGCCGTTACCGTTGAAGATTACTTTCTTGTGCTCAAGAAGAGTAGCCTTTAACCACTTGTGAACAGCCTTTTCAAGCTTTTCAGGAGTTACCTTTTCCATCTCCTCTGAGAACTCACGCAGGGTCTCAGCAACTGCTGTATTAAGAACAACGTTTGGACCGGATACGGATATGGAGGAGCCCAGAGATCTGAACTCGAACTTATTACCTGTAAAGGCAAATGGTGAAGTTCTGTTTCTATCTGTTGTATCCTTGAAGAAATGAGGAAGTACTGTAGCGCCGGTATCCATTGCTACCTTTTCCTTCTTACCGAAGAGCTTGTCCTTCTCGATGGAGTCAAGAATAGCTGTAAGCTCGTCACCAAGGAAAATGGAAATGATAGCTGGAGGTGCCTCATTTGCGCCCAGTCTGTGGTCGTTACCTGCAGATGCAACAGACAGTCTCATAAGATCTGCATAGTTATCAACTGCCTTGATAACGCTCATCAAAAATACCAGGAACTGCACATTCTCAGCCGGAGTCTTACCGGGATCAAGAAGATTTACGCCGGTATCTGTAGTCATGGACCAGTTATTGTGCTTACCTGAACCATTGATGCCTGCGAATGGCTTCTCATGAAGAAGACAAACAAATCCGTGCCTCTCAGCTACTTTTCTCATTACCTCCATAGTCAGCTGATTGTGGTCAACTGCTACGTTGGTTGTATCGAATACAGGTGCCAGCTCGTGCTGAGCAGGAGCAACCTCGTTATGCTTTGTCTTGGCAGGAATGCCCAGCTTCCACAGCTCTTCATCCAGGTCATGCATGTAGGCTGCTACTCTTGGCTTCAGTGTACCAAAGTAGTGATCTTCCATTTCCTGACCCTTTGGAGGCATAGCACCCAGAAGGGTTCTGCCTGTGAAAATCAGGTCGCGACGCTTTGCAAAATCCTCTTTGTCGATAAGGAAGTACTCCTGCTCAGGACCTACTGTAGTTGTTACAGAATTTACTTCTGTATTGCCAAGTAAGTGAAGGACCTTTGTTGCCTCACGATTCAGAGCTTCCATGGATCTAAGTAAAGGAGTCTTTTTATCCAGAGCCTCTCCTGAGTAAGAACAGAAAGCTGTAGGAATATAAAGTGTGCCGTCCTTAATAAATGCAGGTGATGTAGGATCCCATGCTGTATATCCTCTGGCCTCGAAAGTAGCACGAAGACCACCGGATGGGAAGGAGGATGCATCAGGCTCGCCCTTAATCAGCTCCTTACCTGAAAACTCCATGATAACTTCGCCATTACCGACAGGGGAGATGAAGGAATCGTGCTTCTCAGCTGTAAAGCCTGTCATAGGCTGGAACCAGTGAGTGAAGTGTGTAGCGCCATGCTCTACTGCCCACTCCTTCATGGCGATTGCAACTGCATTTGCCACATCCTTTTCCAGATGGGTGTTTTTATCAATCGTCTTTCTAAGTGCCTTGTAAATATCCTTTGGTAATTTGTCTCTCATTACCTTGTCATTAAATACCAGGCTGCCATACATTTCGGGAACTGTCATATTCTTGTCCTCCTAGAAAATTTTCCTAAAAAAAGGGGCGCTTTGGATATACTCCAAAGCGCCTTTGCTTTTCGATGTGCTTAATATAGACTTTTGTCTTTTATTTGTCAATAGGGAATTTTATTTTTTCTTACCACATTTAATCATCGTGTCATTTGTAAAATTTAATTCCACCCCATCCCTATGGATACGTGGATTTTAGTGATTCCTAATCATAGTGTAGAAATTAGTAATTCTAAATGGTATTTTATCATTGTTCATTCAACCTTGCTCCGGCCAGAACAGGAGTT
>JAZUFN010000090.1:0-9059 GCA_045640725.1 Lachnospiraceae bacterium | reverse complement strand
GGGCTTTACAGGACTCAGCCCCTTTGCTGCAAATGAAATATGTGCCAGGGCCGGTATATCTGCCGATACTTACGCAGAGGCTCTGCCCCAGGATTTCATGATACATATGTATAAGACCTTTATGAGATTCATGGATGATGTGAAAAACGGGAATTATTCCCCTGTTATTATTTACAGACAGGATGAGCCTATAGAGTATTCCATGCTGGAAAGTGAGCTTTTCCGAAATGATGTAAATGCTGCAATAAAGCCTTTTTCGTCAGTGTCAGAGTTGCTTCGGGGCTTTTACAGCGAAAAAAATGAAAGTACGGTTATCAGGCAGAAATCAGCAGATCTCAGAAAAATCGTGGCTACAGCCATAGAACGAGAGGCAAAAAAACTGCAGCTTCAGCAAAAGCAGCTGGAGGATACCGAGAAGAGAGAAAAGTACAGAGTATATGGTGAGCTGATTACAGCCTATGGATATTCTGTGGAGCCTGGATCCAAGTCCATGACTGCCCTTAATTATTATACAAATGAAGAGGAAATAATACCTCTGGACAGTGATATCCTACCTATAGAAAATGCGAAAAAGTATTTTGAGAAGTATGCAAAGCTCAAGCGTACTTTTGAAGCTCAAAGTAGGAATGTGGCAGAGACAAAAACTACGCTGGAACATTTAAATTCCATAAAACTGTCCCTGGATATTGCCCTTACGGAAGACGATTTAAACCAAATTAAATCGGAGCTGACGGACTTTGGATATATGAAGTATAAGCCTAAAAAAGACAAATTTGCTCATAGAATGAGTAAGCAGGGCTACAAGGCAAAGGGACAAAAAATAAAAAGTGCACCTTTGCACTTTGTTTCGCCGGAAGGAATTCATTTCTATGTGGGAAAGAATAATACCCAGAATGACGAGCTGACCTTTGGCTTTGCAAATGGGGGCGACTGGTGGTTCCATGCAAAAGGATGCCCCGGATCTCATGTGATTATGAAGGTGGGCGGATTGAATATGGATATTCCTGATGTGGCCTTTGAGGATGCAGGCGCTTTGGCAGCCTATTATTCATCGGCAGATAAGAACGGTAAAGTGGAAGTAGACTATGTTCTTAAAAAGGAAGTAAAGAAGCCTGCAGGAAGCAAGCCGGGCTTCGTAGTCTATTATACCAATAATTCATTAGTAGCTATTCCGGATATAAAAAGGCTTTCCTTACAGGAAAAATAGACAATGGCAGAGTTGTTCAGACGATGGTGGAATGGAGATAACATATGAGAATTGTGAATCCGGTTATATATGGCGATTATTCCGATCCTGATGCAATAAGAGTAGGCGATGACTATTTTATGATTTCGTCATCTTTTACGTCTACGCCCATAATACCCGTTCTTCATTCCAAGGATCTTACCAGATGGGAGATAATAGGGCATGTAGCTGATAATCTGCCTTTTGACAAATATGACGAGGTACAGCACGGCTGTGGAGCCTGGGCTCCTGCGCTTCGATATCACGATGGTATGTTTTACTGCTTTGTACCCCTTCCGGATGAGGGGATATTTGTATATCGTACCCGGGATATATATGGGAAATGGGATGAGCCGGTATGTATTGATAGTGTCCCCGGACACATAGACCCTTGTCCTCTATGGGATGAGGATGGCAGAGTGTATATGGTATATGCCTATGCCAAAAGCCGTGTTGGCTTCAATTCAAAGCTCCATGTGTGTGAGCTGAACAGTGAGATTACAGGTATCATCGATGAGGGGATGGATGTTTTTGACGGACAAGAATCCCAGCCTACCATTGAAGGACCAAAATTTTATAAACGAAATGGTTATTATTACATTTTTGCACCTGCAGGCGGAGTGACAGAGGGCTGGCAGACTGTTCTCAGGTCCGAAAATATTTACGGACCGTACGAGGAAAAAATTGTACTTGAGACCGGAGACACAGAAATAAACGGCCCCCATCAGGGAGCTCTTGTGGATACTCCCTTGGGAGAAGAGGTCTTTATTCATTTTCGTGATATGGGCACGGCAGGGCGTATTATTTATATGCAGCCTGTATCCTGGCAACAGGATTGGCCTATTATAGGAGAAAACGGGAAGCCTTTAAGGGAATTTTCCATATATGGTGACCCTGACCGGAGAAAATACGACCGAGGTATCAGCAATCCCGGCATTAACGAGAGTGAGCTTATCAGAGATGGACATCTGTCACCTGTATGGCAGTGGAATGCCAATCATAAGCCGGATTGGGCTTTGGTTCAGGAGGATCAGCTGTGTATCCGGTCGGTATCAGCAGTAGGCAGAGGACAAAAAGAGTCCATGCTGGTGAATCTGCCCAATCTTTTATTACAAAAAGTGGTGGCTGAAAACTTTTCTGCCGGAGTACATATGGATCTTTCTCGTATGGAAATCGGGGATGAGAGTGGTATGGTGGTAGCCGGTGACCGGTATGCAGCTATTGCGGTTAGGAAAAATGAGAAGTCTTTTTCACTGATAATCAAATCCGGGGATAGGATAAAAGAAAAAGAAATTGAAACTATAGCCTATGATATGGGAGCTATTCGCTCCATTGGTCTTAGAGTGGATTTTTTTGGGGCAGAGGTAAGACTGGCATGGGCTGTAATAGGTGATTTTTTTGCGGGTATTCCCGGAAGCTTTGAAGTGAGTGCAGGCAGATGGGTGGGAGCGAGATTTGGTCTGTATGCTTCTAATTTTCAAAGTGATAACACCGGCAATGTGGTGATTCAAAGCTTCAAAACAGATAAAAAGAAATAGTGAGAGCTGTTGGATGAATTTGAGAGACCTGGCCGGGCCGGAAATGAGAGTAGATCACAGGAGATTTTACTTGACCGGAAAATAGATAGAATTTATAATATAGGGTGGAGTTTTATGCAAAAGCAGATGCACAGAATAAAACTCATAAACTTATAAGAAAGGGTGTAAATCATGACTAAGATTGACATTATTTCCGGTTTCCTGGGTGCAGGAAAAACAACACTTATTAAGAAACTTTTAGAGACAGCGTACAAGGGCGAGAAAGTAGTCCTTATTGAGAATGAATTCGGAGAAATTGGTATTGATGGCGGATTTCTTAAGGATGCCGGCATAGAGATTACCGAGATGAACTCCGGATGTATCTGTTGCTCTCTTGTAGGTGATTTTGGAGAATCCCTTAAAAAGGTGCTGGAGCAGTTTGCACCTGACAGAATTATTATTGAGCCTTCAGGTGTAGGCAAGCTTTCTGACGTTATCAGAGCAGTCCAGAACGTGGAGGGCGACCTTAAAAATGCAGAGCTTAATTCCTTTAGTGCAGTAGTAGATGCTACAAAGGCTAAGGTTTATATGAAGAATTTCGGTGAGTTTTTCAACAATCAGGTAGAGTCTGCCAAGACCATCGTGCTTAGCCGTACTCAGAAGATGACTGACGAAAAGCTTATGGAAGTAGTAGCTATGCTCCGTGAGCATAATTCAAATGCTACCATTATTACTACTCCTTGGGATTCACTTGATGCAGAGACCGTTAAGGCTGCCATGGAGAAAAAGGAGAGCTTTGCAGAGGCTATGTTGGCTGAATTTAAGGAGCATCATCACGATGAAGATGAATGTGATGACCCTGATTGTGAGTGCCACCACCATCATCATCACGACGATGACGATGATGATGACGATGATGACGATTGCTGTTGCGGTCACCATCATCACGATCATGACGACCACGACGAGCATGAGCACCATCACCACCATCATCACGACGATGACGATGATGATGACGACTGCTGCTGTGGCCATCACCACCATGATGACGACGATGATGAGGAGGAACATGAACATCATCACCATGATCACGATCATGAGCATGAACATCACCACCATCATCACCATGCTGATGAAGTATTCACCAGCTGGGGCAAGGAGACACCAAAGAAGTATGAGAAGGCAGCCCTTGAAGAAATACTTAAAAAGCTTGCGGAGACTGAAGAGTACGGAAAGATTCTCCGTGCCAAGGGTATGGTTAATGGTGCAGATGGCCAGTGGATTTATTTTGATTTGGTTCCCGGCGAGTATGAGATCAGAAATGGTCAGCCCGATTACACAGGCAAGCTTTGCGTTATTGGAGCAGAACTGAAGGAAGAGGCAATTGAGGCTCTTTTTGCATAATGATTTGACTGTTCCCGCCGGAGTTAGTACGGCGGTGGAAAGGAAAGGTAAATGATACCAGTATTTTTAATATTAGGTTTTCTTGATTCCGGAAAAACCACTTTCATCAAGGATACTCTGAATGATGATGAGTTTACCATGGGTGAAAAAAGCCTTCTTATTGTATGTGAAGAAGGTGAAGTGGAATATGATAAAGATGAGCTGGAACGCCGTCAGGTTACCATGGTTCAGGTAGAGAATGAAGAAGATTTTAATCCCACATTTCTCATGGAGCTGGCCAGGGCAAACAACAAGGTTAAAAGAATAGTTATTGAATGGAATGGCACTTGGAGCGTGAGCCGCATACTGGAGCAGGGCTTTCCGCGCAGATGGGAGCTGGCTCAGATGATTACTCTGGCTGACGCCGGCACTTTTGAAGCGTATATGGCCAATATGCGCCAGATGATGAATGAGGTAATCGCTTATACCGAGCTTATTATTTTTAACAAATGTACTGCCGAGACTAAGCGTAATACATTTAAAAAGCTGGTTCGTACCCTGAACAGAAGGGCTCAGTGTGTGTTTGAGCCCTTGGACGGTCAGGAAGCCGGCTTTGATGACGCTATTGACCTGCCATATGATATGAATGCTGATGTAATTGAGATAGCAGATGACGATTATGGTATTTTCTATCTGGATTGTTTAGATAATCTTCAAAATTATGTAGGCAAAACCGTCAAATTCCTGGCCATGGTTTACCGAGGGAAAGAAACACCCAAGGGAACTTTTGTTCCGGGACGTTTTGCCATGACTTGCTGTGCGGAGGATATGGCTTTTATAGGCTTCCTTTGTCATGGAGACCAGGCGTATGTGTACAAAACTAAAGACTGGGTCACAGTGACATGCGAGATTCGTGCAGAATATCAGAAAGAATACGAGGGCGAGGGACCTGTATACTATCTGAAAAAAATTGAGCCTGCAAAGAGACCGGAAGATCATATAATAATGATGAACTGACGGACAGATGCTGGTAATTATTAAAGAGGCATAAATGGTACTTCAGATTAATCTTGATGATACGGAAAAATTAAAGAATATAGGCAAAGCTTTTTCCAGCGATGTACGTATAGAGCTTATGAAGCTTCTGTGCAGTGAAAGTCTGAATGTTAATGAGATTTCGGAAAGACTGGATATTCCTGCCAGCTCTGCAGCCATGCATGTTAAAGTCCTGGAGGACGCAGGCCTCATTAAGTGCGATTTGATGCCTGCCAGTCGAGGCTCCATGAAGCTTTGCAAAATGACTGTTGCAGGGGTGGAGATAGTCACAGAGACTGCCATAGGCGCAGATAAGGCTGAGGTAATCAATATGCCTATAGGAGCATATGTTGATTACAAGGTGGATAATGTTAATCCGACCTGTGGTATAGCAGGAGACAAGGGCCAGATAGGCCAGGAAGACAAGGCGGGCTCTTTTTATCATCAGGACAGAGCCGGAGCCGGGCTTCTTTGGTTTGGCGGTGCCGGGTATATAGAGTATCGTTTTCCTACTTATGTTATCAATAATAACAAGCTTAAGCGTCTGGAAATATCAGCGGAGCTTTGTTCGGAAGATCACGAGTACAACCTTGATTTTCCATCTGACATATCTTTGTATGTAAATGGCAAAAAAGTAGGTGTGTTTGCCTGCCCCTCAGATTTTGGCGGCAGGAGAGGTATATGGAATCCGTCCTGGTGGCCGGACAAAAATACTCAGTATGGAAAGCTGGTTACCTGGTCTATTCGGCCGGAAGGCTGTTTTATAGATGGTGAAAAGGCTGAAAACATCGGCCTCAATGCTTTTGACATAGAGGAAAATGATTATATTTCGGTGCGTTTCAGTGTAGACCCTGATGCCAAACATGTAGGAGGCATGAATCTTTTCGGAGACGGCTTCGGAGATTTTGCGCAGGGTATTAGAATGACATTCTATATCTAATATAGTTTAGGAGATTGTAATGATAAAGAGTATGACTGGCTTCGGCAGATGCGAAGTCGTAAACGGAGAGAGAAAAATCACGGTAGAGATGAAGTCTGTTAATCACAGATACAGCGAGATTACCATTAAAATGCCTAAAAAGCTGAACTTTTTTGAGGCTTCAATAAGAGGTATTCTTAAAGAATACATAAGCCGTGGTAAAGTGGATATGTTTATCAGCTATGAAGATGCTTCTCTTGGCCGCCAGTGTGTAAAATATAATGCAGATGTAGCCAAAGAATATGTGGACTATATTCAGGCTATTTCCGATGGCTTCAAGCTGGAAAATGATGTGAAGGCAACAACTATTGCCAGGATGCCTGAAGTGCTCACACTGGAAGAGCAGACCGTTGATGAAGAAGATATCTGGAAGGACCTGGAAAAAGCAGTAAGAGGAGCATCGGCTCAGTTTGTTGAGACCAGAATCGCAGAAGGAGAGAAGCTTAAGGCTGATCTTATGCAGAAGCTGGACGGAATAAATGAAATGGTCGATAAAATCGTTCTTCGTTCCCCGGAGATAATAAAGGAATACAGAGAAAAAATAACCGCAAAGGTACAGGAGCTTTTGGGGGACACCAATGTTTCAGAGCAGGTACTTGCTACGGAAATAGTTGTGTTTGCTGATAAAATCTGCGTGGATGAGGAAATGGTACGCTTGCGTGCCCATGTAAGCGGTATGAAAGACACACTTAATGCCGGTAAGGACGTCGGCAGAAAGCTGGACTTCATTGCTCAGGAAATGAATAGAGAAGCCAATACCACCTTGTCCAAGGCCAACGACCTTACTGTGTCCAATATTGCCATTGACCTTAAGACAGAAATAGAAAAAATCAGGGAACAGATTCAGAATGTTGAATAATTCCCTTAAAAAACACCGTTTATAATCAAAAATCGGAAATTTTTCACTTTTTTTCTTAAAACTATTGACAATTTGTGGTATAATAGTAGCAGTCATTTTTGAAAACATTTTAGGAGGCTATGATGATTCATCCATCTTATGTAGAACTTAGTCAGAAGATTAATGCAAATGCAGAAGGCGAGCAGAAGGTAGTTAACAGTCGTTATTCTATCTGTATCGCTACAGCGAAGAGAGCCAGACAGATAATTGACGGAGCTGAGCCAATGGTTGTGCCAAAGTGCAACAAACCACTTTCAGTAGCAGTTCAGGAAATCTATGAGGGAAAAGTAAATATTCTCCCGGATGAGACCGTAGAACAGTAATATTTTAAAAAAATCGCCTTGTTTTTTATAAAAAAACGATGAATTTTTGATTGACAAATTCGTAACAATGTGGTTTAATTTTTGTGGAAATTAGGTCGGGACATTACCCGTGCTTAATACAAGTCACCGGAAGTCCGGGACATCATAACTTTTAGCGATACGAATCGCAAAACAGGAGGAATTTAATATGGCAGTTAAAGTTGCAATCAACGGTTTTGGCCGTATCGGACGTCTTGCTTTCAGACAGATGTTCGGCGCAGAGGGCTACGAAGTAGTAGCTATCAATGATCTTACATCCCCTTCTATGCTGGCTCATCTTCTTAAGTATGATACAGCACAGGGCGGATTCTGTGGCAGAGTAGGCGAGGGCCTTCACACAGTTTCAGCTGATGACGAGGCTGGTACAATCACAGTTGATGGTAAGACTCTTAAGATCTATGCTGAGAAGGACGCTGCTAATTGCCCTTGGGGACAGCTTGGCGTAGACGTTGTTCTTGAGTGCACAGGCTTCTACTGCTCTAAGGATAAGTCCATGGCTCATATCACAGCTGGTGCTAAGAAGGTTGTTATTTCCGCACCTGCAGGCAATGACCTCAAGACAATCGTATTCTCTGTAAATGAGAAGACACTTACAGCTGAGGATCAGGTTATTTCCGCAGCTTCTTGTACAACAAACTGCCTTGCACCTATGGCAAAGACTCTTGATTCTTATGCACCTATCCAGTCCGGTATCATGAGCACAATCCATGCTTACACAGGCGACCAGATGATTCTTGATGGTCCTCACAGAAAGGGTGACCTTCGTCGTGCACGTGCAGGCGCTGCAAATATCGTTCCTAACTCTACAGGCGCTGCAAAGGCTATCGGCCTTGTTATTCCTGAGCTTAACGGCAAGCTTATCGGCTCTGCTCAGAGAGTTCCTGTTCCTACAGGTTCTACAACAATCCTTACAGCAGTAGTTAAGGGCGCTGACGTTACAAAGGACGGCATCAATGCAGCTATGAAGGCAGCAGCTTCTGAGTCCTTCGGCTACAATGAGGATCAGATCGTTTCTTCCGACGTTATCGGTATGAGATTCGGTTCCCTCTTCGATGCTACACAGACAATGGTATCCAAGATTGGTGACGATCTTTATCAGGTACAGGTTGTTTCTTGGTATGATAACGAGAACAGCTACACAAGCCAGATGGTTCGTACAATTAAGTACTTCGCTGAGATCTAATTTCAGGAATTGCTTACTTACGTAGGACACAATGTGCGGGGTCCGGTCTTTGGGCCGGGGCCCCGCTTTTTTTAAGAATATTTGTCAAAAAAAAGACATAAGGAGAAAAACAATGGGTTTAAATAAAAAGTCAGTTGATGATATCAACGTTAAAGGTAGAAGAGTACTCGTTCGTTGTGATTTCAATGTTCCTCTTAAGGATGGTGTTATCACAGATGAGACCAGAATAAATGCAGCACTTCCTACAATCAACAAACTTATCGCTGATGGCGGCAAGGTTATTCTTTGCTCCCATCTTGGTAAGGTTAAGGAAGGCCCTAATGAGAAGGAGTCCCTTGCTCCTGTAGCTAAGAGACTTTCCGAGAAGCTTGGTAAGGAAGTTGTATTTGTAGCAGATTACAACGTTACAGGCGAGGCTGCTACAGCTGCAGTTGCAGCTATGAAGGAAGGCGATGTTGTTCTTCTTCAGAACACACG
>JAZUFN010000089.1:0-10519 GCA_045640725.1 Lachnospiraceae bacterium | reverse complement strand
TAATATGGTTTAGTATTGGACGGGGGGACGTTTTTCACTGTCAACTTTTGGGACAAAAGTTCACAGCGAGAAACGTCCCTCTGTCAATTTTGCCCTTTACTATCAAAAATGAAATGGCTATAATCAAGTCAAAGCCTGTCTGGGAAACAGGCAAAATGTATTGGGAGGAGTTTGGCGGTATGCAGACATCAAGATTTGAGAGAATTAGCTATTATTCCTACTTTTTCGGACAGAACTTACTATATATTATTATAGCAAGCTATGTCTCTCTTTTTTTACTGAATCACGGTATTAATGAAGCATTGGCAGCCTCTGTTATTATTGCGCCACAGATATGGGATGTTATTAACGACATTGTCTTTGGACGCATAGTGGATAAGGCACATTTAAAGGGAGGAAAATTCTTACCCTGGTTAAAAATATCCTGGCTTTTGATTCCGGCTACCACTATATTCATATTCTGCATGCCGGAGAGTCTTTCGGTCACAGCAAAATGTGTATGGGTTATCGTAGGCTACTGCCTGTGGAGTGTAGCTTATACTATGTGTGATACACCTATATATGCGCTGTCTACTGTTATGACAGAGTCGGTGTCAGAAAGAAATTCGATTTTGTCAGTGGGACGTCTGGTAGGAACAGTGGGCATAGTGGTAGCTACTCTGGCTATTGAAGGCCTGTATGCCAATATAGGCTGGAAAGTACTATCCATAGGCCTTTCTCTGCTTTCCATGCTGGTGATGCTGCCCATACTTATTGTGGGAAAAGAGCGAAGTGCGGCTGCATCCAGTGATGCTCCCACCTTTAAGGAAATGCTGAAGGCTCTGGGCAGTAATAAGTATCTTATTGTATTCTATATTGCTTTTTTTCTGGTGGGTGTTACAAATACCGTTCAGACGGTCATCCCTACCTTTGCCCAGTATGTACTGGGAGATACGGATAAGGGCACTATTCTTTTAGCCATGTCTATTATTCCTGCCATTATCATTGCGGCTATTTTACCGACCCTTTGCAAAAAAGTGGACAAATTCTGGCTCTACATCATCTGCCTGTGCATATTTATTGTAGCTTCCGTGCTGCAGTATTTTACCGGCTATGAAAATGATGTTGTCTTAGATATAACCATGGCTCTTAGAGGTATTGGCCTGGTAGGATACACCGTCCTTGTATACATGTTCACACCGGACTGCATTGAGTACGGTCAGTACAAGACCGGGGTGAGACAGGAAGGCATCACTTTTTCCATACAGACTGCGGTAACCAAGCTGTCAGCTGCCCTCATGAGCAGTATGTCGCTGCTTCTTTTAGCTGTATTCGGCTTCAGTGCCAAAGATGCAGACCCTGTAACCGGCATGGTAGATAAGGCTGCAGCCTGGGGTTGTTTCCATGTGTTGACCTGGGTCAGCGCTATAGGGCCTGTGATCGCTATCGTGATTCTGGTAGCAGGCTACAAGCTTCGCGATAAAGATATAGAGCTTATGGCTCGAGTTAACAATGGAGAAATAACAAAAGAAGAGTGTGAAAAAGTGATAGGATATTAGAATTAATATAATTATCTTCATTTTAATCTGTTTTTAATCTTTCTTCAAAGTCCTTTTAATTTTAGGGTGCTATATTCTATTTGTCCTAAGGGACAGGAAAAAATAAAGGAAAACGAACAAAGGTTCAAAAAAATGGAGGAAAAGAAAATGACAGAGTTAGAAAAAGTTGAAAAGTTAAGAGAAAAGGCAAACGTAAGCTACGAGGAAGCAAAGCAGGCATTAGCTCAGGCTAATGGTGATCTCCTGGATGCCATAGTGCTTTTAGAGCAGCAGGGCAAGGTGAAGGCACCCAGCCAGTCCTCCTTCTCCACCGGTTATGAAGAGCAGAAGGAATATGTTTCCGTAGCAGCGAAGGTCAATGAATCAAAGAATTCTACAGAAAGCTTCTGGACTAAATTCAAGAGAGTTTGTGGCAAAATCTGGAAAAAGGGTAATGAGAACTTCTTCTGCGTATCCAGAAATGGTGAAGAGGTATTCAGACTTCCTGTTTGGGTATTCCTTCTCATCATCCTTCTCACCTGGCAGATTTCATTAATTGCCATGGTAGTAGCTCTTTTCTTTAATATTAGATTCAGCATTAACGGACGGGACAATCTGGAGGGTGTAAACAAGGCCTTCGATAAAGCCGGCGATGTGGCTGATAAAGTTAAAGAAGAAATAAATAAGTAATAGTAAGAGAATGAGGATTTAGTAATGGCACACATTCTTGTGGTAGAAGATGAAGAAAAGTTGGCAAGGTTTATCGAGCTTGAGCTTTTGCACGAGGGCTATCAAGTAGACAAATGTCATGATGGCCTGAGGGCTGAAAAGATGATAATGGGGGAAAATGGGGATGCCACCATCCGCTATGATTTGGTGCTTCTGGATATTATGCTTCCGGGCATCAGTGGTCTGGAGGTGCTGAGACGAATGGGTAGAAAAGATAATCAGACCCCCGTCATCCTGCTTACCGCAAGAGATGCTGTCATGGACAAGGTTAATGGTCTGGATGCAGGGGCTGCGGATTATATTACCAAGCCCTTTGCTACAGAGGAGCTTCTGGCCAGGATAAGGGTGGCATTAAAGCTGCACCCTGTTTCTACCCGGGGAGAGTGTGCTGCAATTACTGCAGAAGGTCAATCACAGGTAAGGGAAGAGGGCGTATACGCCTGGAAGGGATTGACTTTTAATGAAAAAAGACATGAGGTTAAGTATGATGGTCACAGCATTGAGCTTACCAACAGGGAGTTTCAGATGCTTCATTATCTGCTGGCCAATATGAATATTGTTCTGTCAAGAGATACTCTGTTGGAAAAGGTATGTGGCTATGACTACATAGGCGAAACTAATGTGGTAGATGTATATATCAGATTTCTTCGCAGTAAAATAGATGATGCTTTTGATGTTAAAATGATACAGACCGTACGTGGCGTAGGCTACGTTATCAGGTCAGAAGAATAAAGCTATGAAAGAAACGAAACATAAAGATCAAGGCAATAGAAGGGTAACATCGATTTCCAGAAAGCTGCACTGGCGGTTTGTGAGGAAAAAAACAGGCATGTATTTGGGCTTTGATTTCCTGCTTATTTTCTTGCTGGCAGCAGGCTTTCTAGCATCTTTTGAATACTCTGTCAGCAAGGAAAGAGTCCGTATGTATGGCCTGGAAATGAGATTTTCTACGGACAATTCCAGCTGGACAAAGCATGCCTACTACTGTGTTACAGATGAAGATGGTAAGCTGGTCAGCCCAAAGGAATTAGATAAAGCTGATAGGGCTATGTATGTCCTTAAACACTTGAATCTGGCTCTTTTGGACAAAAAGACCGGCAGCTACATGTATATTAATCTCTATGGACCTATGTTAAGTATTCTCCGGATTGTGGGAGGACTGGCTTTTTTTCAGCTGATGTCACTGATATTTTCGGCCTATAAGGATACGAGAGAGATACAAGAGCTGATGTCACCCATTAATGACATGGCTCTAAAGATAGATGAACTCAGTAAGCTCACCATGTCCGAGGAGCGTTACCACGAGATAGAAAATGCTCTTGATACTATTGATCCGGGAAACGTAGACAAATTATCCCTGGGGAATGATGATTTGAAGGGCATTGAGGCTGCCATGAATAATCTCATTATCAGAATGAGAGATACCTACAGACAGCAGGCGCGTTTTGTAAATGATGCTTCTCACGAGCTGCGCACGCCTATCACCATTATTCATGGCTATGTAAATATGCTGGACAGATGGGGCAAGAGCGATGAAAAAATATTGGCGGAGTCCATCGATGCCATAAAAAATGAGACAGATCATATGCAGCATCTGGTAGAGCAGCTGCTTTTCCTGGCCAGAGGCGACAGTGGAAAAACCAATCTGAAGCTGGAAAGCTTCTCTGTAAATAATATGGTAAAAGAGGTCTACGAAGAGTCTCTCATGATTGATGAAAATCATGTTTACCGCTTTAAAAATGCAGACGAGGAAATAACGATTAATGCGGACTACAGTCTGTTGAAGCAGGCCTTCAGAATACTTATTGATAATGCTGCCAAGTACACAAAAGCAGGGGATGAGATCGTTATAAGTCTGGGTAGAGAGTGTGGAAAACGTCCTTATATTCAGGTACAGGATACGGGCATAGGCATGTCTGAAAAGGATGTGGCCAATATGTTTGAGCGTTTTTACAGGTCCGATGATGCCAGAAATTATCAGGGTACCGGCCTGGGCCTTTCCATAGCCAAGTGGATTGTAGACAAGCATCAGGGCAGGTTTGAAGTCCTTTCACGTCCTGAGCTGGGGACCAGAATCAGAATTATTTTGTGAGATAAATGTAAAAAGTGAGTAGTAGAGTTCACCTATTGCTCACTTTTTTAAGTTGCTTATATTTCCCAAGGGAGTTATACTGTGGAATATGCGATTACAAGATTTAAATGAGGTTTAAAATGAATAAAACAGATATTGGTGAAATAAAAAGAAGACTTAAAAAAGACAAGTGCATGCCCAGAAAGATTACAGGCTGCTGCGTCAGCACAAATAAGGAGATTCTGGCTACTTTTCAGACCTTTTTTGGCAATGTGGAGGAAGTAGACCAGGTGAAGTATCTGGAGATAGCTGCCAAGGTGCTGGGGGGAAAGCTTAATAACAATGCTCTGGAGCTTTCCTTCCCAATGGAAGCAGAGGATGTGCACGGCGCTCAGTATGATCTTCTGAAGGTGCGTGACTGTGACTTTGACGATGCAGAAGTTATGAATACTTTTTACAAAAAGATCATTGACTCCTACCATACCCAGTCGGAATATGTTATTTTCCTTTTCCATGATGTATATGATGTTATGGACAAGACTACAGACAATATAAAAGTGGACGAGTCGACTTCCACTTACAATTATTTGGTGTGCGCAGTATGTCCCCTGGAGCCTGCCAAGCCGGGGCTTATTTACTCCCATGCAGAGCAGATGATTAAGGCCAGGATCCAGGACTGGGTTATCACTGAGCCGGAAGTGGGCTTCGTATTCCCTGCATTTACCGACAGAGAGACAGACCTGCATTCAGTACTCTATCATGTAAAAGATACATCTAATACTCAGGACGATTTCGTAAAAGAAGTATTGGGCTGTGAGCGTATACAGACATCAGATGATAAAAAAGAAGTATTTGCTCAGATTATAACAGAGGCTTTTGCAGAGGATGAAGATGCCAACAGCGGCCGTATTCTTTACAATGTTACCGAGTCACTTAAGGATATGATAGAAGTGCAGACCGATGTGCAGGATCCGGAAACCGGCATGGTAACAGGCACCAAAACCGAGAAAAACGACATGGAGGTTTCGGAAGTTATCATTAAGGCTGCTCTTGAGGAAAACGAGATTCCTGAGGAAAAGATTGAAGTAATCAAGCAGGCATTTTCTCAGGAAATAAAAGGTACTACTTCTGTGGACGAGATTGTGGACAGAAAGCTTCTGACCCGTGAAAAGGCTCAGCGCCGTGAGGAAGAGCTGATCTCTGAGATAGTGGCGCTCAAGGAAGAAATAAGAAATTTAAAAGAGAGAATTAAGGAACTGGAAGGCAAATAGTAATGATAAACAAAATAAGAGAGAAATCCCATTTTACAAATGCCGCGGCACTTTTACTTGCTTCAGTGATATGGGGGACCGCTTTCGTAGCTCAGACTACCGGCGGTGACGCTATGGGTGCTTTTAGCTTTAACTGTATTCGGCAGTTTATAGCGACTCTTGTACTTATACCGGTAATAAAACTCCTGGATGCACTTAAGCTCACCGGCAAAAAGCCTGAAACAAAAGAGGAAAAGCTCCTGCTTCTTCGAGGCGGAGTCGTGTCCGGTGCAGCTTTATTTGTAGCCAGCAATCTGCAGCAGGTGGGTATAAATATGGGGACCAGCACCGGTAAGGCTGCTTTTCTTACAGTTATTTACATTCTCCTGGTTCCGATTCTTGGCATATTTTTTAAGAAAAAGTGTCCCTGGAATGTATGGGCCGGTGTAATGCTGGCGCTTATGGGGCTTTTTCTGCTTTGCTCCATTGATATTACTGATTTCAACATTAAGCTGGCTGATGTACTGCTTATATTGTGTGCACTGGCTTTTTCCGTGCAGATATTAGCTATTGATTACTATGCTCCAAAGGTGGATAATGTGCGCTTGGCCTGTGTTCAGTTTTTAACATGTGGTATACTGTCTTTGATCCCGACATTTATTGTGGATTTTAAGCACTCCGTATCGGGATTTATAGACTGGCTGCCGGTACTTTCAGGATGGTCTGTATGGGGATCGTTGCTTTTTGCAGCAGTGCTTTCCAGCGGTGTAGCTTATACCTTGCAGATTGTGGGACAGAACAATTTTAATCCTACTGTTGCATCACTGTTAATGAGTATGGAGTCGGTTTTTTCAGCCCTGGCGGGCTGGCTTTTCCTGCATCAGGTATTGTCAGGAAAAGAGATAGTGGGCTGTGTGCTGGTGTTTGCAGCTATTATACTGGCTCAATTGAATTTTTCCTTTAAGCCGGGCAGGAAACAAAAAAGATAAAAGGTGACAAATATGGCAAAAAAAGTAGTGGTCGGGATGTCAGGCGGAGTGGATTCTTCCGTAGCAGCATATCTATTAAAAGAACAGGGCTATGACGTTATCGGCGTTACCATGCAGATATGGCAGGATGACGAAGAAAGGGATACGGCTTATGAAGGCGGCTGTTGCGGTCTCTCAGCGGTAGATGATGCCCGCAGAGTGGCAGAGGTGTTGGATATACCTTATTATGTCATGAACTTTCGACAGGAATTCAAAAAAAGTGTAATAGATTATTTTGTGGATGAGTATAAGGCAGGAAGGACGCCTAATCCCTGTATTGTCTGTAACCGTCATGTGAAGTGGGAAGCTTTACTTAAACGGTCACTGGAAATAGGTGCGGATTATCTGGCTACAGGCCATTATGCCCGTATAGCAGAGCTACCCAATGGCAGATACACTATTCAGAATTCAGTGACAGCAGAAAAGGACCAGAGCTATGCCCTTTACAATCTGACTCAGCATCAGTTGGCGCATACACTGATGCCTGTGGGGGATTATAAAAAAAGCGAAATCAGAGAGATTGCAGCCCTGGCCGGTCTGCCTGTGGCAGGTAAGCACGACAGTCAGGATATCTGCTTTGTGCCGGATCATGACTATGCCGGATTCATAGAAAAGCAGCTGGGAGAAAAATTCAGACCCGGAGAATTTGTAGACGGTAATGGCCACGTGCTGGGGACCCATAAGGGAATTATTCACTACACTGTCGGGCAGAGAAGGGGGCTGAATCTTCCTGATGAGACCTCCTGGTTTGTGAAAAGAATTATTGCAGACAAAAATCAGGTAGAGCTGTGCAAGGCAGATGATTTGTTTGAGAGAGTCTGCTATATAGATGATTTGAATTTTATGGCTATTCCGGATGTACAGGAGCCGGTCAGAGCATTGGGGAGAATCAGATATGCCCATAAGGGTGCTGATTGTACGCTGGAAAGAGTGGATAGCCATACATTGAAATGTACTTTTGATCAGCCGGTAAGAGCTATTACACCGGGGCAGTCAGCTGTATTTATGGCAAAAGAGGATAATCTTCCTGCTGATAGGGCATATATCCTTTGCGGAGGCAGAATCAAGTAGAGAGCGTACGTGACATGAAGGACTTAACAAAGGGCAATACCACAAAAGCATTATTGAATTTCGCCTTTCCTATTTTTCTGGGAAGCCTTTTTAACCTGGCCTATAATCTGGCAGATATCAGAATAGTGGGCAGTTATCTGGGAGATGAGGCCCTGGCGGCTATCGGTGGGGTAAGTCCTTTTTCAGACCTCCTCAATACGTTTACAGTAGGCTTTGCCAATGGTCTGGGGGTTATTATTGCCAGATGTTTTGGTATGAAAGAAAGGGAAGAGGTAAGGAAAAATTTTGCTCTTTCCATGGTGTTGGGAACTGTGATTGTGGCTGCCACACTGCTTTGCTGTTTGTTGGGACTAAATGGTGTCCTAAGGTTTTTAAATATATCTGCTGCCAACATGCCCAAATCATCAGGATACATAAGAATAATCATGTACGGTCTGATTTTTTCCGCTGTATATAATATTTTGGTGGCAGCCCTAAGGGCTATAGGGGACGCCTACACACCTTTGGTTTTCCTGATTGTGTCCACCATGCTGAATGTGGGCTTTGATGTGATTATGGTGGCGGTGCTTGGAATGGGAATAGAAGGAGCTGCCATAGCTACTATATTCTCTCAGTTTTTGGCTGCGGTAGCCTGCAGTATCTATACCTATATCAGATATCCCATTCTGCGTTTCAGCTTTAAGGAAATCAGCTTTCGGAAAAACTACCTGTCACAGCTTCTGTCTTCAGGTTTTTCCATGGCTCTTATGACCAGTCTGGTGGTCTTTGGCACATTTTCTTTGCAGACTGCCATTAACTCACTGGGAGATACTACAATAGTGGCTCACACCTCTGCCAGAAAGCTTTCCGGCATATTTATGATGCCTTTCAGCGTAATAGGTACAGCCATGGCTACGTTTACAGGTCAGAACTATGGCGCCGGTCGTCTGGACAGAGTAAAGGAAGGGATTAAAAAAGCCCTGATTATCAACTATATCTGGTGCATTATAGTGCTAATTGTAACCTACACCCTGGCGGGAAAGCTGGTAGTGCTTATAACGGATACCAAAATCCCGGAAGTGGTGGAGACAGCCGTTCTTTATCAAAAAATAAACACCATCCTTTATTTTTTGGTGCCTACCATCACCGTCTTAAGAAACAGTCTTCAAGGCCTTGGAAGCCATATTATACCGCTGGTTTCCAGCTTTATTGAGCTCCTGGTAAAATGTGTTCTGGCATTTGTATTCACACCTCTTTGGGGCTACTGGGCTATTATTTTTTCAGAGCCGGTATCCTGGATTATTATGGTAGTGCCACTTATTATATGCATAGTTTATTACATGAAAAAAGCAGGACAGATGAGCTCTGCCCCGCAGTAAGGATATCTATTTACTTGCATTTACCCAGTATCCGGAAAGCTTTCTCTGATCCACATCATCGATGCGGAAGTAATGGGAAAGATTTTCCGGATTCTGTTTCTTTATTAGTTTAAGAATCTTTTTTTCTTTTTTATGCTGCTCGATGACAGCGTTATAATCACCATCAAAGTAGAGCACGTTACACAGGCAGGTGAATCTTAGTGCTGCCTCTGCGTTGCCACCGTATATTTCATTGAAACGTGCTATATTTTTATTGTAGTAAACTTCCATAAAGTGATTCATGGACTGAGCGGTAAAGCCTTCGTACAGCTCCAGATTGTCCCTGGAATAGGTGAATCCGTCAGAATAGATATTAAGCTTTCCGACAGCATTACCATAGGTCAGCAGGGAAGAAGAAGCTATATCATAGAGAGTCTTGCCGTTTTCTGTAGCCCTGGCAATGTTTTGAATATGAAGGTGTCCTGAAAAATTGAGCTGGACATCATATTTCATCAATAATTCTATTACATTTTCATTATCAATGAGGGTATAGCCGGATTTGAAGCCGGTATCGTGATCTACAACATTGTGATGAGTAAAGCATACCACACGCTGGCCTTTTTCCCGGGCGCGAATCAGCTGCTCCTCCATCCAAAGCATGGTATCATATCCGATAGAACCGCCGATGACATTTCGGTTTTCCTCTACATTGTAGATATTAAGAGTGGTGTCTATCATAAGCGCCAGAAAATCATCGGACAGCTGGTAAGCATAGCTTAATGTATCGGTGTCGTAGGAGACGGCACCGGTATAACCGTAATCGGCATAAAGCTTTCTGAAGCTTTCATAGGTGGTGGAGCAGTCTGCTACCAAACCGTTTAGTATATATGTGTCATGATTGCCCGGAATAACCAGGACCTTTACACTTTTGTCTATGGTATTCAGCATTTTCACCAGTTCTTTGTGAGACTCCAGCTCGCCGTTATAGGATAGATCGCCGGTAAGAATCAGAGCTTCAGGCTTATCCTGGTTTACTTTGTCGATTAGAGCCCGGACCAGTTCATAGTCTTTAGCTTGTACTCGTCCATCATTGGTATATTGCTCCTTTTTGGTGCCTTCTTTTACAAGGCTGTTGGCCAAAAGGTGCAGGTCGGAAGTAATATAAATTGTGTGCTGAAGATTATCTTCGACGGCAAGAAACTCCACTTCCTTCTTTTTTCCGCAGGATAGGGAGCTGACGACCAGGAGAAGAGCCAGTAATAATATAGCGTGTTTTTTAAGTCCGGTCATAGGCAAATCCTCATTTTTGAAATTTTGTTTCATTATAGCATTTTTATGAAAAAAAGTATATAATTATGTTCATTACTATAATACTAGGAGGCTATATGACAAAAACAGCTTATTTTGCAGGGGGATGCTTCTGGTGCATCACTCCGGTTTTTAAAATATATGGGGCAAGTAGTGTGGTAAGCGGCTACTCAGGCGGCGATGAAGCCAATCCTGTTTATGAGGATGT
>JAZUFN010000088.1:0-13077 GCA_045640725.1 Lachnospiraceae bacterium | reverse complement strand
TGTGCCTACAAAATGGCTGTGGACGCTTGCCAGATCTTTGAGACAAGCCACCGCCAGGTCCTGAGCCTCTCCGGAAAGCCTGCGGCGAAGACCGAATTCAGAATAATTGCCCAGAGTATAGGTGCCCGCTTCTATCTTTTTTGCCTTTTCTGAAAGCTTTTTCTTAAAGGATTCCAAAAGCTCAGGGTAATTGTAAGCCATTCTAAAATAAACTTCATTAATGATGGCCAGCACAGGCACTTCTATCATGGAGGTATTGAGCCAAGAGCCTGCCACCTCTACAAAAAGGCCGCACTCAGCCTCCTCAGATATAGTAAAATCATCAGGTCTGGGCTGCCAGAGTCTCAAAAAGTCAACATAGGAGCCCTTTATCCACTTTATCCGGTCCAGGTATAGAAGCTCGTCCTCAGTAAAACGAAGGCTGCAGTAGTGCTGCACCTGTTCTTTTATCTCCTCTACCATCTCGTGGGTGAATTTTACATCGGTATTTCTGCACTTAAAGCTCCAGGTGGTCTTGTAATCTGTAAATCTATGGAAAATAGTCTGCCCCATGCTGAACTTGTACATATCATTTTCCAAAAGAGAATTTATAATCGGCTTCAATTTCATATCAGTCCCTCACATTAATCTGAATCAGTTTCATGGCTTCAAGGGCTGTTTTATGACTATCAGGTGTAACACAAGCGCAAGCAGAGCTTTCCACGCTTATTTTTGCTTCAGGCACAGCAGCTTTAGCAATAGCCACATTGCTAAGAACACAGATACCGGTACATACACCGCAAAAAACAATGTCCAGATCTGATTCCTTTTCGCATGCCTTTTTGAGGCTCAACAGTTCTTTTGCAAGAGTCATGCTGCCAAAAGTCGGCTTATCAATTACCGTGGTCGGGATGCCTCTTTTTTCAGCCTTTATCTTGGCTGCCTCTATATCATCGTGGAATTGCCATCCATCTGTACCCTCGACACAATGCACTACCGGCAGATTCCTTCCCTCATTGGACTTAAGATAATCTACTGTATGGGTATCTCTGGTAAAAAAGATGTGATCATATTTTTTACCGATAAGCTTCACTACCGGTGCTACGGAAGCCTCACATTCTGCATTTCCCAAAGTACCGCAAATAAAGTCATTCTGCATGTCCACAACTACTAAAACCTTCATAAAAGCTCCTCTCTATCGCATTTAGCGATTATCCTTTGTACTTGTAAAGCGCTGATTTTCTATTACCCACCACTGATTTTTCCATATGGCCGGTTTCTTCTATTTTTCCCGTGATTTTATCTCGAAAATTCTTTTTGAAAAGGGTATGTCCTAAGAGTATTTCATACACTCTCTGTAGGTCCGGCAAAGTAAAACTTTCCCCTAAAAAATTAAAGGGAAGATCGGTGTATTCAGCCTTGCCTCTGAGCCTTAGAATACCATCTAACAGCATCCTCTCATGATCAAAAGCCAGCTTGTCACCACTCATATGTTCAGCCACTTTATTTTTACAGGTAATCATCCCACTCTCATAGGCTCTGTCCAATAAACCATAGTCAAAGCACAAGCCCAGCTCATCATTTTTCACTATAAGACGTCCGTCCGCAAGACTCACATCAAACCACGCCTTGTCTATATCGGAAAGACCGGTGCATCCCGCTGCCATCACGTTATCGGCCCCCTCGTTGCCATAAGGGATAAGCGCCATATAGGCTACGCTCACTATCCTCATTCTAGGATCCCGATCGGGCGCTGAATAAGTGTACAGCTGCTCCAGGTACATTCCCTGCAGTCCGGTTTTTTCCATCAGTGTTCTGTTAGCTGCATCATAAGCAGATTCATCCTGCCCTACAAAGCCGCCGGGGATACTCCATCTCCCCAAAAAAGGATGATGATGGCGCTTAATGAGCAATATCCTAAGGCCGGTCAAGCTTTTATTCAAAGAGAAAAGCAATACGTCTGCCGTAACACTCAATCTATGATATTTTTCAGGATTATATCCGGCCAGATACTGCTTTTCGGTCAGTCCATTTTCGTCTTTCATAAGCGTCCTTTCGGTAAGTAGTAATTTGCTACTTTCATTGTTTTGCATTATAGTAGTATTTTACTACTTTGTCAATAGGTATCCGCAAATAGATTTAATTTTAAAAAAACCTCCCCCGTAAGCGGGGGAGGCCCATTTTCAATGTGGTATATACATGCAGAGCAATACGCCATATATTATTTTTCAACCATGCTGTAAAGCTTTTCAACGTCGCTTGCCATCTTACTAGCTGCATCACGGCTCTGTTTTGCTATCTCTGCATTGGCACGTACAACTCCGGAAATCTGGCCCAGGCTGTCTTCTGCCTCTTTTACCAGATCCAGATTGCTGGCAACAAGGTTACTGATATCATTTACCGCATTACCGGATTCACGAACACGTTCAACCGCTGCCTCAAAGTTTTCAATGGCCTTTCTGGTCATCTCACTACCATTGTTTACCGCACGAATTGAATTCTGAATAAGATCATGAGTTTCCTGAGAAGCCTGTGAGCTTCGGCCTGCCAGCTGTCCTATTTCGGTCGCAACTACAGCAAAGCCTCGACCTGCTTCACCTGCCCTGGCAGCTTCGATAGATGCATTGAGCGCCAGGAGATTAGTTTGAGAAGCAATCTCATCGATCTCTGAAATAATTACCTCAATAGCTTTGGAAGTCTCTGTAATTTCATCCATTGAATCTGTAAGCTTGGCAATCATATTTCCTGTATCTACAAGGCCATCCACCGCCCTCATAGTCTCATCAGAAATATTCTTTGCTCCGCTTACGCTTTCCTTTATCTTGTCTGACAAGCTCTGCATCTTTTCTCTCATGTCAGCCACAGATACTTCCTGATTTGCGCCGCCCTCATTAATAGCCTCCGCGGTATCAAGAGTAGTACGGGCTACACTATCAAGTTCGCCACAAACCTGCTTAACCTCACCGAAAAGATTCTGAGTTTCTTCCATATCTGCTTTCTGTTTTATGAGAAGCTTCTCATTATTATCAATCTGCTTGTTGATATTGTCCACCATGGAATTAATACAATCGCTAAGAGCCTCAAATTCGGTATGTGAACGCTCATTTACCCTTACTGAATAATCTCCCATGGCAATCTTCACGACGGAATCATTAATATTATTTATACCGGATACAATACCGTTACGAACAAGTTTCAAAATAACTATTACCAGAGCAACATCCACAATAATCATACAAAGCGAAATCATAATCATTACTGTGTTGACAGTCTTTCTATAGTCCTTGAAGGGATAAAGAATGCCGATGGTATAGCCTTCGTACTGATCCGAATAAGTCCAATACTTTTTGCCTTCGATTTTCATTTTATCTTTGCCTGAGGTCTTTTCTTTAAAGCCCAGCTCTGTAGCTTTTACACCCACCTTGGATCTGTCCTGATATGCTGCGATAAGGCCTGTTGCATTATCTATAGCGTATATGGAGCCTGAGCCCTCAAAGTCAATAGATGCCAGCACTAAGTCCATAGCTGTATTAGCAACTGCTTCCTGAAGCACCTGAGGGTTCAGCTCTATCTGAAGATAGCCCTTGGCATCCAGACGCTTTACACCTATATACTGGCACATCTGTCCTGTGGCGCCATTCATCATAGGCTTCTGAACGATTTCCAGGTCGGGATTAGTCAAAATATCATTAAATACTTTTGACTGATCTGAACTGGCCATATCATATCCTACATAGGCTGCATTATCTGAATGAGTAATAATACCTTTGGCATCAATAATACAAATACAGCTTGCATCCAGTTTTTTACTGAGCTCGGCCAAAAAACCCGCCTTATCCAGCAAAGAAGGATTGGCTGCAATTATTTCTGCTACCGCACGAGCTTTGGCCAAGTTGTTATCACCTACGTTTTTTGTAAGTACTTCTGTACTTGCATCATTTTGAATCAGAGTACTTTTCACCTGTTCCAATTTGCTTTGCGCATTCTTGTTGATGGAAATGCTCTGATTAACAGATGTCACGCCGATAATTGTAACCACAACTACAACTGCGGAAATAATCATACTAACGATAAGTCTCTTTAATATAGTTTTCTCCATAACTTTCCCTTTCCTCACCTGTTTTTCCGGTTCAGTTTTTCATCCATTTCATTATATATGCCAAAGCCACTTTATTCAATGCAGTCACCTCCGCATATGCTAAAAAGAAAGTAACAACAGTATTAAGTTTTCATAAAACCGTTTTCTCTTGTAATTGTAGATGTAAAAATGTATCATTGACATATAGTTTTTATCCGGATAAGGGGAGGAGTAACTATGCCATCACATTCAAAAAAAATGATGATTATTGACATTCTGCAAATTCTCAAAAAATACACAGACGAAAATCATACACTTACCCAAAAAGACATAGTTGGATACTTAGAAAAAGACTATGGCATGAAGGTAGATAGAAAGTCAGTAAAAAGAAACATAAGCGACCTGATAGAAGCCGGCTTTCCCATTGACTACAAGGAAATCCCCCGCGTAGCCAACGGTATTTATCCCGCAGATTCTTCAGAAGAAGAAAATGTGCAACTTACTGACTTTAGCTACGTACACGAATTTACCGATTCTGAACTGAAGCTTTTAATCGATGGAATCCTGTTTTCCAAACACATTCATACCGCCCAAAAAAAAGGACTGATTCAGCGTCTGGAAAATCTGTCCAGCAAATATTTTAGAACCGGTGCAAAAAATATCCTTTTAGCATCACGTCAAGACTCAGGTGTACAAGAGCTCTTTCTCAATATGGAAACTATCGAAGACGCCATCCGTCAAAATAAGCAGCTGGACTTTAATTATCTGGAATACAAATCTGATAAAAAGCTTCATAAGCGCATCACCAAAAACAACAAAGTACGTCGTTTTTCCGTTAATCCCTACCAGATTGCCGCTGTGTCAGGCAGATACTATCTCATTTGTAACAATCCATGGTTTGGCGACACCATTACCAATTTCCGAATAGACAGAATGACCAATCTCCACATACTGGAAGAAAACATTCGTCCTGCCACGGATCTGGAAGGCTATAAAAACGGCTTCTCTTTGCCAAAGCATATAAATGAGCACCTCTTTATGTACTCTGATAAGACGGAGCTCACTACCTTCCGCTGTAAAAAAACACTTTTATCTGAACTGTTTGACTGGTTTGATCCTTCGGACATGCGCTTTTCAGATGAGACTGAGGACGAAATTACAGTGACTGTTCATGGTGGTTTTGAATCCATGCGCCTATGGGCCACGGAATTCGTAAAAGAAGTAACCATTTTGCACCCTAAAAAGCTTAGAGAGCAGGTTAAAGAAGATCTGATTAAAGCACTTTCCAGCTATGAAGACTAGCTATGTCGAGGCTTTTTGAATCTGTACTATCGTAATCGCAGGCAAGTATTGGGTCTAGTTATTTGAAATCCGATGTACTAGCAACACGTCCAAAAGAGCGGAATGCATAAAAAATAAAGAATAAACAGCAAAAAAACACCCGGCCCTGTATCAGTGCCGGGTATCTATTTTTAAAGCTTGAAGAATTCAATGACTTCACGTAATTCATTGGCATTACGGTGAACACCTGCAAAATTGGAGTTCAGGCGATCCATTTCCTCTGTGATAGCAGTAATGGCAGCGGTAGTTTCTTCTGCTGTTGCAGCGTTTGTTTCGGATACTGAGGACAGCTCGACAATCTTATCAACAATATCCTTTTTAACAACATCCAAAGCTCTGATACTGGATTCAACCACATCTGCACCTGTAGACATTTTCTGAACAGCTTCCATAACCTCTGTAAACATATCGCCTGTAGCCGCCAGCTTCTGATCCTGGATATCCGCATTTTCTTTTAAGGATGCAGAAAGGTCACTGGTAACATTAATCTTCTTGATAAGCTCTCCAATAATGGTTGTAACTCTTTCGGTAGCAGATGCTGAGTCCTGAGCCAGCTTACCGATTTCCTGAGCAACTACAGCAAAGCCTCTTCCTGACTCACCTGCACGTGCTGCTTCGATAGATGCATTAAGGGAGAGAAGGTTTGTCTGCTCTGTAATCTCATTAATAGCTGTAATAATCTGATTAATCTGATTGACAGCTTCAATATTATCCCTGGACTGAGAAACAATATTTTCGATATTGGACTGAGTACGAGCGTTAATATTAAGAAGCTCCTTAAGAGACTTTCTTGCATCTTCAGAAATTCCATAGGAGCCCAAGGTAGCCTGGGTAAGGTCCGTTGCTGTACCATGAATAACATCAATATTGGAAGCCAGTTCCTCGATATTAGCCATAATATCCTGAATATTTCCTGCCTGAGACTGGGCACCTTTTGCCACCTCTGTGGTAGAGCTTGCAATTACCTGTGCGTAATCAGCAGTTGCAGAAACAGCCTCACTCATGTTATTGGCACTTTCAGTAAGCTCACTGGATGTATACTGCATTTTGTCTATTACCTCCATAAGTCTGTCAGAGGTACGCCTGCAGCTTTGCTGAATTACTACTATTTCATCTTTTGACGGTTCTCTACTTATTTCAATCTGACCTGCAGCTACATATCCATCGCCAAACTTATTAAGTACGTCTGATACTTTTGTGATTCTCTTTGATATTCCAGCAGCAAGGACATAAGTTACTCCTGAAAATACCAACACCATAGCTACACAAATAATGGTGATTCTTATGGATCCAAGTCTCTTCTGATTGGCTATCTTTGCCTGATTGATATTATTAATCAGACCGCCTATCACCTTTCCATCCTGCACAATAGGAATTCCCGCTTCCGTAAAGACTGCAGAGTTGGCAACAGCCTTGTCCGTTACTACATAGGATTCTCCTTTGTCAAAAAATGCTGCTGCACCCGAATCAAGGTCCTGTCCGATTACCGCCTGAGTGGAACTCATGGCAATGATACCGTCCATGGTAATAGTCATGCCTACATCAGATCCTGCCTTAATGGAATCAAGAAACTCCTTAGTAATTACAAAATCACCTTTTTTGAGAATTCCCGTTTCGTGATCATAGCTCCACTTGCCTTCTATGGCATCCAGGAATGCCATACGCTCTTGCGCAATTGATGTGGCAGTAGCCTTATAATTTTTTCCCAAAAATTCACTAAGCGTCATTGCCGAAAGGATAGAGCATGTAACGGCAACCAGCACTGTAGGAACGAGCGACATTAATAGTAAGCGAAATTTGAACTTCATAGCAACTCCCTTATATATTTTTATTTATCTATAACTCATTCTATAAGCAAATGCGTTTTATTACCATTACCTTTTTATTAAAATTTATTAAGAGAATAAAAAATAATATATTTAAAAACAAAAAGGCTGTTCAAAACCGATGAACAGCCTTATCTTCATGCTTTTTTTATCAGTAATTCTTTAATGAGTATCGGAACTTCCAGGACAAGCATGCCTATCCAGCCTGCCAAATAAGCAAATGGCAGCGCACCAAGATCCTGCGAGAACACGAAAATTAATATAGCTGCCACCACTACTCTTACCCCCATATTAATCATGGAAGCCGCAAGCGTAATCTTTAATCTGCCCATACCTCTGAAGTAGCCTTGAATACCGTTGGTTAGGGCAGGAAACACATACATAAAGGCAATTAGCTTCAGATACTCTGTTCCCAGACTAATTACATCCAGATTTTCCTTTTGGAAAAATCGCATTATAGGCCCGGCAAAGAAAAATGTCACGCTTCCAATCAAAAATCCATAAACCACTTCAATAATGATACCATTTCTGAAGCCTATTCTGACACGCTCCTTTTCCCCGGCTCCACGATTCTGAGACATAAAAGCCGATACTGCATGAGCGATGTTCTGCTGCGGTACCATGGCATAATCATCCATTCTGTTGGCAGCGGTAAAAGCGGCCGGAGCCACTGTACCCATAGTATCCACCATACCCTGAACACATATTTTACCCAGCTGAACAGTAGCCTGCTGCATGGCTGAAGCCCAACCGTAACTGACTGTTTTTCCCAGGAGGGACTTATCAAATACAAACCATTTTTTTCCCAGGCGTACCACCGGCACCTTAATCTGAATATAAAGAAGACAAAGCACACAGGAAATAGCCTCAGAAACCACCGTAGATACGGCGCAGCCTTCTATGCCCCAGCCGAACGCTACAACAAATATCAGGTCCCCTGCCACATTCAATATAGAGCTGATAATGAGAAAAATCAGGGGAGTCATACTATCTCCCAGTGCTCTTAATGTAGCTGCCAGACAGTTATAAATATAGGTGAAGACCATACCTGCCAGTATAATTCTTAAATAAATGGCAGATACAGAGAAAAGCTCTTCATCCACCTGCATAAGCTTCAATATACCATCTGTGCCTGCAATGCATATTAGTGATAAAACCAAGGCAAAAACAACGCCTGCCAGCATGGTGGTGCTTATCTGACGCTCAAGTTTCTTTATCTCCCCGGCTCCATACTGGGCTCCCATCAAAATACCTGCCCCCAGAGTCAGACCATTAAGAAGCAAAATAAAGAGAGACACCACCGGATTGCCTATTCCGGCTGCAGCCATTGCCTTTTCATCTACAAAATTCCCAAGGACAGCTACGTCCACAGCATTGTATGTCAGCTGAAAAAGCTGCCCCAAAACAAGAGGGAGTGTGAATTTTAAAATCAGGGGAGTAATACTCCCCTTAGTTAAATCTTTTGCCATAATTCAAGTCTTCTATTTTCCGTATTTTGCTATCAAATTCTCATATTCTTCAGTGGTAATGGGCAGAATACCGCCATGACGCTTAAGTGTCTTTCCGAAGTCATATTCTGATGCCTCAGGCAGTCTGAATTCTCCTGCCAGAATATTATCGGAAAGCAGAGGTATATACCCTTTGCCCTCTGCATATCTGTCCACCATCAGACACCACTTTTTTAGGCCCTCAATATAAAAGCAAATAGGTCCCTCTACTCCCGGCATAGCCTCCAATACAGGGCACTGTATATCGGAAAATGCGCTCTTTTCCAATGTTTTGCCATAGTCCGTACGGATATTTTTAGTAGTCTCATCCTTGGAAAAGCGTACATAACCGTCTTTTCCGTCACGTTCCTTTGTAACTCTTACAATATCTGTATCTATTACGTGATTGTCCCTTTCAATATAAAGCTCAGGTGTTGTAAAGCTCTTAAAATCTGTAGTATAGCTTCTGAATATTTTTTGCTTTGCTTTTTCAGGTATATTTTTGGGAGTCATGGAAGCCCAGAACACCATGAAAGCCTGCTTTTCTTCATCGTACACTGCTTCCGGCGCCCATACACAGCCGGCATCGTCCACGCCCACTTCTACATCCCAAGGCTCAGACCAGTTTGTCAAGTCTGCGCTTTCCCATACAATAAGCTTTTTGGATGCATCAAACTGAGCCCAGCCCCAGCCCTTGCCGGATGCGATACGCAAGTCTGTAGCTATAATGAAAAACTTATTGTTTTTCTCATCCCTGATCAGGAAAGGATCACGCACGCCCTTTTCTCCAATTGATGAAAACAACACCGGCTGTCCGCCATTCAAGTCTTCATAATGCAGTCCATCACTGCTTACAGAAAAGTAAATCTGCTCACCTATCTCATGTTCTCCTGTAAAGTGAATAAATAAGTATTTGTCTCTCATGTTTTCTCCGTCACATTCTTTCTCGCTATGCGAACACCTTTTTCGCTGTCCGCCTATAAACACGGGTATTATAAGGCTTTTGACTCACGAAAACAAGACTAAAGTTGAATACCGGAGTTAGTCCGTTATATTGGAACCATGAAATTCATTTGCAAATACCTTGCTGCCAAACTTTCCCAGTCCGTGCGACTTTTATGTCGCACGCGTCATGCTATGATGTTTATATAAAACAAAGGGAAAGTAACAGGTGATAATTATGAAGGGATACACAGTTTCGAACGGATACATGGGATATATTAACGGCCGCTACCGCCTCTTTTCTACCGAGGCAGAGTACGAAGAATTCTTCAATGATGAAGAATAAAAATAGGGATTGAGTCCCAAACTCAATCCCCCCTGTCCTTTATCCAATTAATGAAATAACTTCCGGTCTGGTCATATTGGCCTGTACCATGATATTTTCTGCATTTTCCTGAATGCTTCTGGCCGCCGCCTCTACCTCCGGTGCCGGCTTCAGCTCTGCTAAAGGCTTGGGTTGCTCTACTTCTCGTCTTGTGGGGAAGTCGCTGATTTCCACCTTATAAGCAGGTGTCTCTACCTTTTTCTCCACGCTTCTTACTGCCGGCTCTCCCACTTTTGGCCTTGCCACATTCAAATCTCTGTTAATCTGGTTCAGCTCGCGTAACGCCGAAGATCTGTCGGATACTGATACTGCAGACTTAGCTGCAAATTTATCCAATTCAAGCTTTCTTGCCATTAAAGCAGCTCTTTTCTCTACAGAGCCATCTTTCATTTGTCCCAAAAATAATGCCTTGCTATACTTTGTATCTGTCATAATAATGCCTCTCGCACACGTTTTCCCAAGCCGTCGATTCCCTTCGATTCGACTTTCTGACAGTTTCTGTGTCCTGCCCCAATGCAGCACATATAAAGGCATCCATGCCCCTCACTTATCTTATCGGTATTATATTCTCCATCTTTATCACGTATTGCATAATCAGGACCAATGTACTATTCAAAGGAAAAATCCCTGCGGGATGGGAGCCCTCAGGGATTTAGAAAAAGGAAATATATGAAATACAAACTTATAAGCTAAATAATTATCGGTCCTCTCTGAAATATGAGAGTCCAAGTGCTTCAGGAGGCTGATTTTCGCGTGCCTTTTTAAAACTGGTAACAATAAGAACTATAATCGTAACCAGATATGGCAGTGCCTGAATAAGATCGGTCTGATATACATTTACTGTAAAGCCCAGCAGACTTGGAAGGAACTGGTAGAGCCAGTAAAGCATTCCAAAAAGATATGCTCCCCATATAGCATTTAATGGCTTCCAAGTAGTGAAAATAACCAATGCCAATGCAAGCCAGCCCAAAGCTTCAATCTGGCCTGTAGTCGCCCAAATGCCATTGTTATAGTCAAGTACATAATAGAGGCCACCTATACCGGAAATAGCTCCCCCGGCGATAGCAGATATATATCTGTATCTTGTAACATTAATGCCGGCAGCATCAGCAGTAGCGGGATTTTCCCCAACTGCTCGCAGATTCAGTCCTGTACGTGTTTTGTTCAGGAAAATATGAAGAATCACAGCCAGTATAATAGCTGCATAGGCTAAAAATCCATATCCGAAGAATAATTCTCCGGCAAACGGAATCTGGGATAAACCAGGAATTTTGGCTGAAAAAGCTTTATTGGCCAAAGGTGCTGCAGTATAGCTCTGTCCTTTAAGTAAGTACATTCCAAAGAAATTGGCTACGCCCATCCCAAAAGTAGTAAGCGCCAGACCGGTAACATTCTGATTAGCTCTTAATGAAATGGTCAAAAAGGCATAGATAAGACCACCCAATGAAGATGCCAGCATCGCCATCACCAGTGATAATATGATGGAAACAAACATATTCGGATGCGCCACGTTATTTTCATAGAGATAAGCAGTTGCAAATCCTGAAAAACCGCCCAGATACATAATACCGGGAACCCCAAGATTAAGGGAACCGGATTTTTCAGTCATAGTCTCACCCAAAGCTCCGTACATAATGATGGTGCCGAAAGCGATGGCACGAATAAACCAAGCGATAAATGTTGCCATTACTGCTCGCCCCCTTCCTTATGTCTCATGATGATCTTATAGTTAATAAAGAATTCACATCCCAATATAAAAAACAGGATTACGCCGCTTAAGATATCAGAAAAATAATCATTTAAATCATACTTTGATGCTACCTGATGAGCTCCTTTTTCCATGAACACCAAAAGAAATGAAATAAGGATCATATAAAAGGTATTAAATTTTGCCAACCAGGCCACAATGATGGCTGTGAAGCCATTGCCACCGGCTGTGCTTACAGAAATAGTCTGGTCACGTCCTCCTACTAAAAGGAAGCCGCAAAGACCACAGATAGCACCTGACAAAATCATGGTACGTATTGTAACCATTTTAACGTTGATACCGGTATAACGGGCGGTATTTTTAGACTCACCCACAACTGCTATTTCATAGCCATGCTTTGTGTTTTTCAGGTAGAAAAACATAGCTATTGTAATCACGGCAACTACAATGATATTAATAATATAGCGTTGTCCTGCTATCTCCGGGAACCATCCGGCCTTGGTAGCCATATTCAGCTTACCTAAAGCAGAAGCTTTACCCCTGAGAATATTTACAAAACATGCTACAATCTGAATTGCAACATAGTTCATCATAAGTGTGAACAGAGTCTCATTGGTCTGCCATTTTGCCTTAAAATATGCAGGAATGAATCCCCATACCGCGCCGGCTGTTACGGCTGCCAAAAACATAACCAGGAAAAGCAGACCTGTAGGCATGCTGTTACCCAAATAGACCATTACAAGAGCTGTAGCCAAGCCACCTACAAGTACCTGTCCTTCTGCACCTATATTCCAAAAGCGCATTTTAAAAGCAGGCGCCAGAGCTACACCGAGAAGCAGCAGTGTCGAAAGATCTCTCAGCATCCACATTGCTCTTCTGGAGCTGCCAAAATTGCCCTCAAACATGGCCAGATAAATAGCAAATGGATTTTTCCCGGTAACACTTAATATAAGAACAGCATCTACAATAAGGGCCAGGAGAATGGCAACAACACGCACCAGAATACGGCTCTTTACCGAAGGAGCTGCCTTTCTGGCAATTCGAATAAGAGGTTCTCTACTTGCCATTATGCTTCCTCCTTTTTTAAATTGGTCATCAGTAAGCCTATTTCTTCTTTAGTAGCCTTATTACCATCCAAAATTCCATTTACGTGACCGTCACAAAGCACCACAATCCTGTCGCAAAGCTCCAGTAATACATCAATATCTTCGCCTACATAAATGACAGCTACACCATTCTTCTTCTGTTCATTCAGGAGATGATAGATAGTATAAGACGTATTGATATCCAGGCCTCTGACGGCATATGCGCTCATCAGGACGCTGGGTTCG
>JAZUFN010000087.1:0-12246 GCA_045640725.1 Lachnospiraceae bacterium | reverse complement strand
CCTGTACTTCGACATAATCCATAGCGTTTTCTACAGTGTATCCGTCTTCATCGCAGGCTGAAATATCCACAAATATCAGTTCATTATCCTTTTCCGGATAGATGGTAATAATGCTTCTCTCTGTGCCATCAGGCTTTCTCTGAGACACCGTATATCTGGTATTCCCTTCTGCAGAAAGAACAGGGTATTTGGACTCCTTAAAGCTATGGCGAATATGCTTAGCAATAACATTGCCCCTAAGGTCATAGGCCACTGCTTTTATTTCGCCCTCCTCAAAAGGCACCTGCCATACAGGGAAAAGCTCCTTGCCGGACTTATGATCAATATACTTTTTCCCCAGGCTTCTGCCATTCAGAAAAAGCTCCACACTATCTCCTGTAGTACATGCCCTAAGGTCTATAAGCTGCCCTTTATTCCAGCTCCAGTAAGGATATACATGAACAAAAGGATTGTCCTCCTGCTTGGTCCATTCTGCCATAAGGCAATAATAGTCGTCCTTAGGGAAACCTGCTGTATCCACCTGACCAAAGTAGGAATTCTTGGTCTGATAAGGGGTAGGCTCACCTATATAGTCGGTCCCGGTCCAGAGGTACTGTCCCATAGAAAAAGGAATATCACGGTCAACATACACCAAAGCTTCAATAGACTTGGCTCCCCAGGATACGGCAGAATTTCCCAGGCTGGAACACTGCTCATCATCTTCACTCATGGTAATCTGAGCTGCCGGGAAATGGTATACTCCACGGCTGCTGACTATGGAAGAAGTCTCGCTGCCATAGATCACATAATTCGGATGTTTTTTATGATGCTCTTCATAAAGCTTTTCCGTATAGTTGTAGCCGGCCAGCCTGACCACTTCAGCACAGGCCTGAGCTCCATCCCAAGGCATGAAATTGGAGCCTATGGTAACATGAGCATTGATTTTTGGATCATAATTCAGCACCTGGGTAGTCAGATGCTTGGTAATAGGTACACCATGCTCACAATTGGTATCAGGAATCTCATTGCCTAAAGACCACATAATGATGGAGGCCCTGTTTCTGTCCCGTCTCACCCAGCTTTGTACATCTTTGTAGGACCATTTAGGGAAAAATCTGGCATAATCAAATTCCGTTTTAGGCATTTCCCACATATCAAAAGCTTCACAGTCTACCAAAAGGCCCATCTCGTCGCACAGATCAAAAAGCTGAGGTGCAGGCATATTGTGAGAAGTTCTGATGGAATTCACACCCATCTTTTTAAGAATTACAAACTTTCTGCGAAGAGCATCCACATCGAAAGCAGCTCCTAAAAGGCCCAGATCATGATGCTCACACACGCCCTTTATCTTTATATTTCTTCCGTTCAGGAAGAGACCTTTTTCCGTATCAAAAACAATGCTCTTAAAGCCTATTTTTATGTGCTCGCTGTCTATTCTCTCATCGTCGAAAAGACGTTTTACAGGCACCAGAGCCACATGCAGGGAATATAGATTCGGACTTTCCGTATCCCAGCGAAGAGGTTTCTCCACTACTGCTTCAGCCTTAAACATGGTCACATCCGCAAATTCGTTAAAATCAGGCATGGCAAATTCAGTAAGGCCGCTTTCGCCTATCTTTCGCTGATTATTTTCCTGTCTTTTCTGGTATAAATCCCTGGCATTACGCATTTCCCTGCCTGCTCCCAGATTGGCTACAAATGCCCCATCCTTCCACAAGGAATATACGGGCATGCAGTCGCTGCTACCCTTATATACTTCTGTCTCTATCTCTATTTTAAAGTCTCCATCCTCAAGCTCTGTTGAATGCACGTAAGTGCCGTCAGCTACCAGATAAGCTTCATTTTTAGTAATAAAATGAACATCTCTGTATATACCTGCGCCGCTATACCAGCGGGTATTGGGAGACACATGATTAACCTTGATAAAAATACGGTTCATTCCATATACGAGATACTTTGTTACCTCGAAAGTAAAGGTAGAATAACCATATTTCCATTCAAACGCTTTTTGACCGTTAATAAAAATCTCAGAGTCCATATAGACTCCGTCAAAGCGCAAAAAAGCATGGTTAGCCATCTCATCCAGCTGAAAATCCTTTACATACCAGCCGGTGCCTGTCTCGTAGAGATTATTGGTATCCCAAATAAGCCAGTCATGAGGTATTTCCACTTCTTTAAACTCTTGTCCCGGAGCAAAAAAGCCGGATGCGGCTTTTTCTGCTTCTTCAATAGAAAAATCTGCATCCGTCTTTAAAAATCTCCAGGAATCATTAAATAGAATATTCATTCTATCCTCCATGTTTACAGTTCAACTACTAATTTTTCAACAAACTTGTACACTCTGACAACTGATTCCAGATTAAGTCTTTCGTTGGGGCTATGAATATCTTTCATATCAGGACCAATGGAAATAATATCAAGTCCCGGCATCTTGTCGGAAATAAGTCCACATTCCAAACCTGCATGAATAACAGCCATTACAGGCTCCTTATCATACTCTTTTCTGTATAATGAAGCAAAGGTCTTCTGCAAATGAGTATCTACCTGATAATCCCAGCCGGGATAACCTCCCTCTACTTCAGTCTCGCCACCGATTACCTCAGCCAAATAAGCGATTCTGTTCCTCATAAATTCTCTATAGGAATATATAGAGCTTCTAAGAGAAAATCTGATAACAGCCAGAAATTCATTGGTATAAAGGATACCCAGATTCAAGCTGCTCTCAACCAGCCCTGCCATTTTACCGCTCATTTTCTGAACACCGTTAGGACAATTTATCAGGAAATAAAGCAGCTTTTCCGTAGAAGTATCGTTAAATACGGCTGTTTCCTCTGTAGCACCTATGCTAAACTCAATGTCAGCATCAGGCTCGGTAGCAGAAAGCTCATACTTGAAAACAGCTTTTATCTTCTCAAAGGCATCTTTGAATACCTTTTCATCAAACATCGGAACTACAATAGTAGAAAAGCTCTCGCGAGGGATTGCATTATCCAGCTTACCGCCATGAATATCCTGCAGCGCGAAGCCTACCTCTTCTCTCAATGTAAAAAGGAAACGGGCCATAGCCTTATTGGCATTGGTTCTGTTTTTATCGATTTCTACTCCGGAATGACCACCCTGAAGTCCACATATCTTAAGATTGATTACAGTACCTGTAAAATCTGTGCTCTCCATAGGGAAAGAAACGGATACTCTTTCACCACCTGCACATCCACAGGTGTAAATACCCTCCTGCTCCGAATCCAGATTCACCAGATATTCAGCCTTCAAATCTGAACAGTCAAGAGCCTTGGCTCCATCCATACCTGTCTCTTCATCAGTTGTAATTATAAGCTCAAGGGCAGGATGAGGGAATTCCTTATCAGCCATCATAGCCATCATAACAGCTACTGCTGCGCCATCATCGCCCCCCAGTGTAGTGCCTCTGGCTCCCAGCCAACCATCTTCCACAAAAAGGTCCAAGGGATCCTTTTTAAAATCATGAGGGCAATCTGCATCTTTCTCGCACACCATGTCCATATGGCCCTGGAGCATTACAGCAGGCTTGTCTTCATAACCCTTTGTGGCAGGTAAAAAGGCAACTACATTATAAGCCTCATCCTGACGTGCTGCTACATTCTGCTTTTTAGCAAAATCATATAGAAAATCAGAGATTTCCTTTACATTTCCTGAGCCATGAGGAATGGCACAAAGATCAGTAAAATACTTAAGTACGTTCTTGTAATCAATATTCTTTATAAAATCCATGGAAAAACACTTCCTATCCTAATTAGTTCTTAAATGAATGAATGGGCGCAGGTATTCTGCCTGTACGATTGACAAATGCGCTGCAATCAAATTTATTCACCGGCATAATAGGTGCATAGCCTAAAAGGCCACCAAATTCAACAGTCTCCCCTACTGTTTTACCAATAACAGGGATAAGTCTTACAGCTGTAGTCTTCTGATTGATCATACCTATAGCTGTTTCATCTGCAATAATACCGGAAATGGTAGTAGCAGGTGTATCACCCGGGATAGCTATCATATCCAGACCTACAGAACAAACACAGGTCATAGCTTCCAGCTTTTCCAGCGTAAGGGCACCGGCCTCTACCGCATCTATCATACCCTGATCCTCAGAAACAGGGATAAAGGCTCCTGAAAGACCACCTACATAAGAAGACGCCATTACACCACCCTTTTTCACCTGGTCGTTTAAAAGGGCAAGGGCTGCTGTTGTACCGGGTGCGCCAGGATGCTCCAATCCGATTTCTTTAAGGATATCAGCTACAGAGTCACCGATAGCAGGTGTCGGAGCCAGAGAGAGGTCTACTATACCAAAAGGAATGCCCAGCATCTCAGAAGCTTCCTTGGCCACCAACTGACCTACACGGGTAATCTTGAATGCGGTTTTCTTAATAGTCTCACACAGTACCTCGAAGCTTTCTCCACGTACCTTTTCCAAAGCTGTTTTAACTACACCGGGACCGGAAACACCTACGTTGATGATGGCATCTGCCTCGGTAACACCATGGAAAGCCCCTGCCATGAATGGATTGTCATCAGGAGCATTGCAGAAAATAACAAGCTTAGCACAGCCCAGACAATCCCTGTCCTTGGTGTACTCTGCTGTCTTAAGCACTATCTCTCCCAGTAAACCTACAGCATCCATGTTGATACCTGTCTTGGTAGAGCCTACATTTACGGATGAACATACCAAATCTGTGCAGGAAAGAGCCTTAGGAATAGATAAAATAAGATTCTTTTCTGCAGGAGTCATGCCCTTTGATACCAAAGCAGAATAGCCACCCAGGAAATTTACCCCTACTGTCTTGGCAGCCTTATCCAGAGTCTTTGCTATCTCTACGAAATCCTCCGGAGTCTTGCAGCAAGCTCCACCCACCAGAGCAATGGGTGTAACTGAAATACGCTTGTTTACGATAGGAATCTGGTATTCCTTTTCGATAAACTGTCCGGTCTTTACCAGGTCCTTTGCCACTGTGGTAATCTTGTTATAGATTTTGTCGCAACAGACCTTTAAGTCAGCATCTATACAATCTAAAAGACTAATACCAAGAGTAATGGTACGTACGTCTAAAAGACTTTCCTCAATCATTTTATTTGTTTCAATTACTTCCTGTCTGTTTATCATTGTAAGCTCCTTATTAAATTCTGTGCATCATATCGAATATATCTTCGCGCTGAATCTTGATGGAGACGCCGATGGAGCTTCCTAAAGCTTCCAGGTCATTGGCTACTGACATAAAATCCTTATCCATGGCTGACATATCAACAATCATCATCATGTTGAAAAATTCCTGAACGATGGTCTGGGAGATGTCAAGAATATTTATTTTATTCTCCGCCAGATATGTACAAGTCTTTGCAATAATGCCTACTGAATCCTTACCAACAACTGTAATAACTGCTCTTTTCATTTTTTCTCCTTCTTTCGAAGAAAAATGGAGAATTCCGCAGGACTTTGCGTCCACTTTTCTTCTGATTATGATTATTTTTATGCTTCTGTGTCTGCTATAAAGGACACTTCGTATCTGGGTGCTACATGGATGCCGGGATGAAGAGCCTCATCTAAATTAATTTTCATCTCTGCCATGGTGGTCTCATAAGCCAACTCCGGAAAATTATTTTCCTCGCTTAAATGAGCCAGTATTACATCCTTTATTCGAATATTCTGGCTCTTACATAAATCCACAATAAATTTTGCACAGGATTCATTGGACAAATGACCGAATTCGCTTTTAATTCTTTCCTTCAAAGCAAATGGGTAGCTGCCTACTTCCAACATTTGAATATCATGATTACTTTCCAGATATAGTACCTGAGAGCCTAACAAATGCCCCTTAATGTAATCATTTGTAAAACCTAAATCCGTGGCAAAGCCGATTTTTTCACTGCCTTTTGTAAAAGTATAGGCCGTAGGCTCCTTGGCATCATGAGTGATCCTAAAAGGTGTGACCAAAATGTCCCCTACCATAAAAGGCTTATCATATTCAATGATATTGATAAGGCTCATATTAACTTTTCCTATGGAATTTTTCCCATGCAGGCAGGCATCAATTGTACCCGCGGTGCCAAATATCTGTATTCCGGGCTTTCTGGCCAGAACTCCCACGCTTTTTATATGATCTGTATGCTCATGGGTAACTAAAAGAGCATCTATGTCTTCAGGAGTAATCCCCAAATCCGACAGACGGTCCAGGATTTTCCTCCCACTGATGCCGGCATCAATAAGAATATTGGTACATTCAGAACGTACCAGCACACAATTCCCGTCACTGCCGGATGATAAACTGCAAATTTTCATATATTATTACTCAATCCAATAAAGTTCTATCTCATCCCTGTCATTAACAAGGTCAATAAACTGAGCTGCCTTTCCGTTTATTTTAATAACGATATCGCGTCCGTGTGAAACAGACATATCAAAAGGATAAACATCCAGTACATCTACCAGACGATACTCAGTCTTGCCATCCAGCACAACAGGAGTTTTATTTACAATAAGAGTTATTTTACCGGTGGCTGCATTGTGAGACTTAGCATCTCCCAACTCCTCAAAAGCTTCGCTCTGTATCTCTGCTTCCAGTGGCTTAGGGTCGGTCTCCACCTTGAAATTCTCGTAGACTTTTGTATCCTCTGTCGCCTGTTCGTTATTGACATGCATGCCCTCTTTATAAGGCATATCCAAAAATTCCATTACCTGCTTTAAGGTGTAGTAGTCCAGAATCTCCAGCCTATCCCCTTCATTAATGCTGTAAAAACCGGAAACCAGCTGGTTGTTAGCCTTAATAAACTTAGGGCAGGTAACGCTCTTACCGTTAACATTGAATTTGATATCTGATTTAAATTCAGGTAATCTGTTTACCTCATACTCAGCTGCCTTGCCCTGAGTGGATTTTTTAATCTTAATCTCATCATTAGGCGAAATAGGGGTATTGGCAGAAGCAGGCTTGCCGTTAACAGTAATTACTGCCGGCTCACCCAGCTCACCACGTACCATACGTGCAGCCCCATTTAATGTGAAATTCAGCGCTTTTCCTCTCTTTGGGAAAAGATTGTCATTGGGATATCCTGCAGCAATAGCCGCATCTATTACGGTAAGTCTGTTATTATCATACAGCTTTACCGAATCCTTATTAAGATTTACAAAAATAAAGCTGTTCTTGTTTTCATAGTAATTGAGACATATACCAACAGGTGTAACCAGCATAGGATCTTTTTTGATGGAAGAATCGGAAAAATGAATTGCTCCCATTACCTCTTCGCCACGCAGCGCTACTCTTTCTTTGGCAATGCCCAGTGCTTTGGCCAGACTCTCTGTATAGCCTGCTACCTTTCCGCCACCGCCTACAACAAAAACTGCACTTACGGCTTTACCACCGTTAAGCTCCTTTATCTTGTCTGCAACCAGCTTGGTCATGGTAGCAATCTGAGGATCCAGCTCAGCTCTGACCTCAGCAGGAGTAATAGTCTGCTTAAGTCCCATAATATCCTTATAAGTAATAGACTTCTTCTTGGTGGATGACTGCAGCTTTATTTCTTCTGCAGTCTTAAAATCTACCAGATGATTGCCTGACAGCACTTCTGTCAAGGAGTCTCCTGCCATAGGAATCATACCATAGGCAATGACGCTGCCGTCCTTGGTAATACAAATATCGCTGGTACCAGCGCCGACGTCTACCAGAGCAATATTCAAAAGTCTGTAATTCTCGGGGATAGCCACCATTATAGCAGCGATAGGCTCCAGAGTAAGATTGGCTACCTTTAATCCGGCTTTATCCACTGCAGTATAAAGGCCTTCTATTACCTCGTCAGGAAGGAAAGTAGCCAGTACCTCCGCCGATATTTTATAAGCTTTATGATCAGCCAGATTGGATATCTGAAAATCATTCAGGTAATAATGAATAACAGTATAAGCTACACAGTAGTAGTTTACTTTTTCATCCTTGGTCTGTCTTTTAATCTCTGCATACGCACTCTCAACACCTTTAAGCTCCAGAGCTCTGATAGCCTCTTCGCTTACCAGCATTTCCTCAGGGAAAATCTCCTCAGCCTTAACCGTAACAGTCTTTAATACTCGACCGGCTGCAGCAATACAGACTTCGGACAAAGTAACGTCATCCAGCTGCTTTTCAAGATTTCTCTTTACTTCTTTAATGGTCTCAGCTACACGACCAATGTCATGAATCTGTCCATCCATCATGGCTCTGGTATCATGCATTTTCACAGAATGCGCCACTACATTAAAATCATTGACATTCTTTTTATAACCTACTGTCCCCACTATGCTTCTTGTGCCAATATCCAATCCAAAAACCAGCTGATTGTTGTTCATATCCACCCTTTCTACGATAGCAAAAAGGATGCACGTCCGGCGAAGACTATATAAGCTTTCGTCAGAAAGCCCGTCCATCCTTAGCTACTTTGGTATACTTTAGGAATACATAAATTCTATCAATTATTTCTATTTGGTGCAAGTAAAATAACTACTTTCTCTCCAGCAGAAATTCTATTCTTTTTACCGCATTTTCTGCTCCTTCATTATCACCATTATGATTAACAAGAGTAAATGTGGTATTTTTTAAAAACTCCTCATGAGAAAGCTGATTAGCTAAAGTAATCCTTATCTTTTCATCACTCCAGCCTCTCTCAGCTTTGATTCTTTCTATACGCTCTTCTAAATCAGCATATATATACCAGACATCGTCACACATCTTGGTCATACCTGCTTCAATAAGAAGGGCTGCTTCAATAATTATTACCCTCTTATTTGAGGCTTTTATACGTCTACGGACTTCTCTTATTACCCTGGGATGGGTGAGGGCATTTAAGCCCTCAAAACCACAGCTGTGTCTGCTGACACTTTCTGTAAGTTTTTTCCTGTCAATCACAGAACCCAATCCTGAAGAAAGTATCTCGGGACCGTATTCCTTAAGTAAAGCCTTATAGGTAGGTCTTCCCGGCTCCATCAGCTCATGAGCAATAATGTCGCAGTGCATAAAATCCACATCAAAGCGCTTTTTTACCTCTTCTACAACAGTAGACTTGCCTGCCCCTGCGCCACCTGTAATGCCTATTATTATCTTTTTATCCATATCAGTGGGCTTCATCCCAGTTTGTGCCATGTTCTACCGACACCTCCAGTTTAACTTTCATGTCTGCAGCTTTCATCATGCCATCTTTAACTATTCTGCTAACTCGCTCCAGATCCTCTTCTTTCACCTCAAGAAGCAGTTCATCATGCACCTGCAGAAGGATTTTGGCATCCAATCCGGACTGCTCCAGCGCTTCATAAACATTTTTAAGCGCTATTTTCATTATGTCGGCAGCGGTGCCCTGAATAGGGGAATTCATGGCAATACGTTCCCCGGCGGAGCGCACCATAAAGTTAGATGAAGCCAGCTCTATTATAGGACGGATTCTGCCAAAATATGTCCTGGACATGCCACTTTCTCTGGCCTCTACCACCAAACCGTCCAGATAGCTTTTGATAGTAGGATATGTAGCAAAGTATTGCTTAATATATTCCTCGGCTTCTTTTCTGGATACATTTATCTCCTGACCCAAGCCAAAGGAACTCATACCATAAATAATACCAAAGTTAACTGCTTTGGCATTGCTTCTCATGGTAGGCGTTACGTCATCAAAAGGTACATTAAATACCTTGGACGCGGTAATTCTATGTATGTCTTTGCCCTCATTATAGGCACTTATCAGGCTGTCATCACCGGACAGGCAAGCCAGCAGTCTAAGCTCAATCTGGGAATAATCAGCGTCTAAAAATACATAGCCCGGTCGAGCTACAAACATCTTTCTTATTTCTCTGCCCAAGTCTTTTCTGATAGGAATATTTTGCAGATTAGGATCTGCAGAAGAAAGTCGGCCTGTGGCTGTAACTGTCTGATTAAAATGACAATGTATACGTCCATCGGCTTCGATATAAGCTCCCATACCGTCTGCGTATGTCCCCTTAAGCTTGGTATACATGCGGTAATCCAATATTTTTCCTACCAAAGGCTCTTCTATCTTTAATTTTTCCAACACATCAGCTGCTGTAGAATAGCCTGTTTTGGTCTTCTTGCCGCCCGGAAGCTTCAGTTTTTCAAAAAGGATTTCCCCCAGCTGCTTTGGTGAATTGATATTAAATACCTCACCTACATAATCATAGATTTCCTTTTCCAGACCCTTGATTTTTTCGGACAAATCCGAGCCGTAATTAACCAAAGTGTCTCTGTCTACGGCTATGCCGACTTTTTCCATGCCTCGTAAGGCAAAAACACAGGGCATCTCCACTTCCTCAAAGAGTTTTTCCATTCCTTTGGTAAAAACTTCGGTTAATATGCCGTGAGCGCCATTCAGGACTACCTTCGCATGGCGTTCCAGTATATCCATCCCCACCTTTCTTGCTTCTCCGGTAAAATCAATTTCCTGAAGCTGATCGGCCAGGGTCATTTTCCCAAGCACTTCTTTTACTTCAGGAATGGTGGTCCCCAGATAGTCTCTGGCAATATCTGCCTGGGAATAATCGTCTTTTTCGGGATTCAGCAAATAAAGAGCTATTTTAAGATCCTTAACATTTTTTCTGTTGTTTCTGTCAAATATCTCTGCAATATCCTTTATATCAAATCCGTACAGATGTCTGCCCTTATCTGACAGTTCGTTTAACAAGTCATATATATCAGCCTGTCCTATGCCACCTTCAGGAAATATGGTAAAAAAACCGCTTTCATTCACGATACTCAAAGCTACCAAACTGTTTTCGCCACAGCCTGCATATCCGGTCACATGGGAAAAAGCGCTTTCCTTAGATTTTAAGAGCTGCTTCTTAGCATCCTCCAGCATAGCCATATTATCTACAAAAACAGCATTTTCCGGCAAATTTAAAAGGCCTGTGGATGCAGTCACAGTCTTTTCTGCAGGAGTCAGCTTTACGCTGTCCGGAAAACGATTGTAAAAAGACCTCATTTCCAGCTCTTTTACCATAAGATATGCTTCTCTGGTATAAATATCCCGAAGCTCAGCCTGGTCAAAACTAAAATCAAATTCACAATCTGTCTTAATGGTAGCCAACCATCTGCAAAAATAGGCATTTTCCTTATCCTTTATCAGCTTTTCCTGTTGTTTGCCTTTAAGCTCATCTATATGCTGATAAATACCGTCAATAGAGCCATAAGTAACCAATAAATCTGTTGCACCTTTTTCTCCGATGCCTTCTACTCCCTTGTAATTATCCGAAGAATCACCTGCTATACCCTTCAGGTCAATAATCTGGATAGGATTCAGACGATATTTTTCAAAAACTGCCTGAGGAGTAAAATTCTCAATAGTAGTAACACCTTTTCTGGTAGTAGGAATACGTACTGTAATACTGTCATCTACCAGCTGCAACAGGTCATGATCACCGGAAACAATGGTTGAGAGAATGCCGTTTTTTTCTGCCATCTTAGCTACTGTGCCTAAAAGATCATCAGCTTCATAGCCTCCTTTTTCCATAGTGTGAATCCCCATGGCATGTAAAAGCTTCGTAAGTGGCGGAAACTGAGTATAAAAAGCTTCCTCCATGGGACGTCTCTGTCCTTTGTAGTCAGAGAATTCCTTATGGCGGAAGGTAGGCTCGTGAACATCAAAAGCTACGGCTGCATAGTCCGGCTTTTCCTCATCGAATATTTTTAAAACAATATTTAAAAATCCCAGGATGGCATTGGTATGCTGTCCCTTAGTAGTGGTCAGATCCGGCAGACCAAAATACGCTCTGTTAGCTATACTATTGCCGTCGATAAGAACAATCTTTTTCATTATACTATTCCCCCCAAATGTCTAATCACAATAAAAGATAACAAAACCAGGACCAACAAAAGCAAGGTAATAAAAATAGTGGAAAGTCTTCTTTTATTCTTTCTATATTTTAATACAATATCTTCTGTATCTTTTAGTAAAAATTCTTCAGAAGCAGGATATTTGTCATTATAGCCGTAATTCAGAAAATATAGATTGGTCATAAAATTATAGTAATTATGAAACTCTTCTCTGCACTCCTTACAGCCCCTTACATGCTCCACAAAAAGAACATCTGCATTAATATCCAGCTTATTGTCTATATAATCTCCCATCTGCCTGCAACATTCTTTACAGCTTATGGAAAGATTACTTTTATTTTGTTTTTTTAACACTTTACTCATGAAAAATACCCCTTTTCCCAAGTACATTAATCATATCCAAAAAACAACTCTTTTGCAAGGGTTTCTATACATAGCTTATAGGCTT
>JAZUFN010000086.1:0-6534 GCA_045640725.1 Lachnospiraceae bacterium | reverse complement strand
AAGAACCTTGTAAAGCTTGGGATTGACAGAAACACAGCAAGACGGGTTGCCTATACAGGGCGAAGAATATTATGTCAAGGACTAAGGTTTTTCTGAAATTCGACCGATATTACCATTAGTATAAATTGGATTAAAAATAATAATTTTGAAAGGAGGAGTCTTTATGAGCTTAATGTCAGCTCTTTATACAGGAGTATCGGGACTGGGGACCTCACAGCGTGGCCTTACAGTGGCGTCCCACAACTTAGCCAATGTAGAGACTGACGGATTTGTACGTCAGCAAATGGAGTCTACAGATGCTTTGTATATTACACAGGGATACAATCATATAGGCTATCTCCAGGTGGGTTACGGCTCTCAGGTGTCCAGCGTTAAGCAGGTGAGAGACAGCTTCCTTGATAAAACATATCGTGAGGAAATAGGCAGACAGGATTTTTATAAATCACAGTATGAAGCCACTATGGAAGTAGAGGATATTTTCGGCGAGCTTCAGGGTGTGGCTTTTCAGGAGTCCATGAAGAATCTTTGGGTATCCTTACAGGAGGTATGTAAAGAGCCTGATTCTATTGTAACCAGAGCAAGTTTTATTCAGACAGCCGTAAGCTTTATTGAGAGAGCTGATGAAGTATATGCCCAGATTAAAGAGTATCAGGAGAGCTTGAATACTCAGGTAATGACTTATGTAGACAGGATAAATACTCTGGCAAAAGAGATTTTTGACCTGAACCATGAGATTCAGAAAATCGAGGCTTCAGGCTTTGAAAAAGCAAATGACCTTCGGGATGCCAGAAATCTTAAGCTGGATGAACTGGCTCAGATAGTGAAGATAGACTACAAAGAAGATCAGACAGGAGTTGTCACCGTATATGCGGAAGGATACGCGCTCCTGACAGACGATTTGATTTTCCGTATGGATACTCGTTACTGTAGCGAGACATCTACTTTGATTGAGCCTTATTGGGTGGACTATGACAAGGTGGATGTGTTTGATTTTTCCAGGATTCCGTCTTCTCAGGCAGATACCGATGTGGGTGGACTTAAGGGTTTGTTACTGGCCAGAGGCAGCAAACAGGGACAGTTCACTGATATTCCCAGAAAGCCGAAAAAAGAGGACTATACCGATCCTACTACAGGCATTTTGGACGAGATAGAATATAATGACGCTATGCGTACCTACAATAAGGCTGTTGAGACCTATGAAATAGAAGTGGAGGCTTCAGTCTGCGTAAGTATACAGGCTCAGTTTGACAATCTGATACATGGCATTACCACCACCATAAATGATATTCTTTGTCCAAATAAAGTGGTTAATGTAGTGGAAGCAGACGGCAGCATCAGCCGAATTAAGATTTTGGATGAGGAAAATGCCCCTGTAGGAATGGATGGAGAAAAATCCCAGGGCGAGGCACTTTTTAACAGGAAATCCGTTGACAGATACGAAGAGAAGGTCATCAGGATACTGAATGAGGATGGTAGTACAACAGATATATTGGCAAGAGTTTATAAAGAAGAGGATCCGGCCAATAACTACTCTCTTTTCACCGTTGGGGAAATAGAAGTGAATCCTGCAGTGCTAAAGAATCCTTCTGTTATTCCGCTTTCGGACAACAGAGGTACAGGAGACTTTACCATCGATATCTGCGATGATCTTATGAGCGCATGGCAGGGAGACTTTGATGTAGTATCTCCCAGCGCTTATCAAAAGCTGAATTTTAACAGTTATTATACAGAGATGGTGGGGCTGCTTGGTACCAACGGAGAAAAATTCAAGCATGTTTACAGGAGCCAGGAAAATCTCGCTTCCTCTGTAGACAATGAAAGACAGGCAACAATGGCAGTTTCTTCTGATGAAGAACTGACTAATATTATCAGATACCAGCAAGGATACAATGCAAATTCACGTTTTATAACTGTAGTAAATGATATGCTGGATCATTTACTTCGAGCTTTGGGCTAAAGAAAGGTATAGCTAATGGCATCAACATTTTTTGGACTTACAATAGGAACATCGGGACTTTTTGCATCCAAGACCGGACTGAATACCACTGCCCACAATATTGCCAATGTGGAGACGGAAGGTTATAGCCGTCAGACCGTTAATCAGACCGCCGATTCTGCCCTCCAGACCCATAACAGATATGGTATGTTGGGTACCGGTGCTAACGTAAATTCCATAGAGCAACAAAGAAGCCTTTACTATGACGAGAAATTCCGCAGTAATAGCGCTATTGCAGGCCTTTACACTCAGAGAAATTATTTCATGGGAGAAATAGAGGGCTATTTGAACGAGATAGAGCTGGAAGGGTTTACTACCAGTTTTAATAACATGTTCAATGCTATGCAGGAGTTGGCCAAAGATCCTTCCAGCCTTACTGTACGTACGCAGGCTACCAACTATGCCCAGTCCATGTGTGAGTATTTCAATTCTTTATATACTAATCTCCAGTCGATTCAGCAGGAATGTAATTACGAAGTTAAAAATGCGGTACAGAAGATAAATTCATATGCTAATCAGATTGCTACCCTGACCAAGCAGATTAATACAGTAGAGGTAGGCGGTGAAAATGCCAATGACCTGAGAGACCAGCGTAATCTCCTGGTAGATTCGCTTTCTCAGATTGCCAATATCACTGTAACAGAAAGACCTATCGGCAATGCAGGTATGAGCAGCTATGTAATCAAGCTGGACAGTAATACCATAGTGGATACCTATGAGGTTAATGAACTGACTTGTATCCCCAGAACCACAAAGACCAATCTGTGTGATGTGGATGGCTTATACGATATTTACTGGACCAATGGGCAGCAGCTGGGAATAGGTGCTTCTCTTACAGGCTCTCTTAAGGCTCTTTTTGAAGTAAGAGACGGAAATAATGATGAGGATCTGACAGGTGTTACTCAGGTGGCTAAGGGAGAAAAGGTCGTAAAAATGACCGGAGCCTCCATTAATAATATGACAGACTTAAATATTCCATTGGAGGGTACTATCAGGCTGGGAAATGGTATGTACACCTATTCCAAGTATGATATAGAAGTAGTGAACGGAAAGTTTGAGTATACCTTTTATCTGAATGAGGAAACCAGAAAAACATATGCTATTGACACGCTGGTATCCGTGGGCAGCGATATTAATTATAAGGGGATTCCCTATTATATGGCCCAGCTCAATCAGTTTGTCAGAGTATTTGCAAAAGAATTTAATGATGTACATAATCAAGGCGTGGACTTAAACGGACAGCCGGGAAGAAACTTTTTCACCGGCTTTAATTCAGTCACAGGCGATCAGTATGACCTTTTATCCTTTGGAGCAGAAGGGGACAAGTACAGCTTTGACTATGATGCCGCGCCTACCAGCGTACCTTATTACATGCTGACAGCTCAAAATTTTAAAGTGAGTGATTGGCTTATGGCTGACAGCGCTCATTTTGCCACTACTCCATCATTGGAAAGTGGTGTGGAAAACAATAAGATTATTCAGGATCTTATTGCTCTTAAGGGAGATGTGAATATGTTTACCCAGGGTAGTCCTGCGGCATTTTTACAGACCTTGGTGTCCGATATAGGTATTGACACCAAATCTGCTAAGGATGCCAGCAAGAGTCAGGAAAACATAGTGGCATCCGTTGCCAATCAGAGGCTCTCTGTATCCGGCGTTGATTCTGATGAAGAAGCTATGGCTCTGGCCAGATACCAGGAGGCTTATAGCCTTAATGCCAAGGTAATACAGGTCATGCAGCAAATTTATGATAAATTAATTAATGAAACCGGACTATAATGCCGATAAAGTAAGCAGGAGAAAATTTCTTCTGCTTACTATTATTTTGGAACACATAAAAGGAGGTCATTAGGATGCGTATTACCAATAAAATGATGACCAACAATGCGCTATATAATATTAATAACAATAAGAACCTGATGGATAATCTGGCTAATCAGTATTCTACGGGCAAAAAGATAAACAGACCTTCGGATGATCCTATTGTTGCGGTCCGTGCATTAAAACTCCGCACCAATGTATCCGAATTAAATCAATATGTAGGAAAAAATATTCCGGATGCTTTTAACTGGATGGAAGTTACGGAAGGTTCACTTAAGGTTATTAATTCAGTTGTTTCATCTATGAACACCTACTGCAATCAGGGAGCCAATGAGACACTGACTGCTGATGACCGAGATAAAATAGTGGCCAATCTGAATCAGTATGTGAATCAGATTTACCAGGAGGGTAGCACGAATTACGCCGGGAGATATGTTTTCTCGGGGTTTAAGACCAATACACCTCTGATTTTCAATGAGGGGACAGAGCGGTACGAATACAATATATCAGAGCCCCTAGATCCCAAAAATTTTCAGATTCTGTCAGTGGTAAACGGATCCAAGGATATGAAGGAACTGGATATAAACAATCTTGGAGCCTGGGATGATACCATGCCTCATACAGATGAGGTGTACAGACTTACGGTAGGTTACAGAGAGCTTTCTGAAGGATATTTTGATGGAACAGACCCCAAGACTGTTACTTTAAGCTTCAAGGATGCCACAGGCACCCTGCATGAGCTTTCTTCGGATGATGGATCCATTTCTGTAAAATCAGTGGTAGATATGGATGCCTATAGTGTGGGGGACATGGAAGTAAACTTTATTCCTGAGACCGGTGAATTTATTATCGGCAATGGTATGAAGGAACTTATGGAAAAGGGTAGCAATATAAATTGCAGCTATGTGAAGGATACTTTCAAAGAAAATGATTTACGCCCCGAGCATTACTTTGATTGTGTTGCATATGATAAAGAGCTGAAGGCCGCTACTACATATACAAAAGAAAATCAGGAAATAAAGTATGAGGTGAACTACAATCAAAAGCTTACCATTAATACTCAGGGATCTGATGTTTTTACCAATGTTTTGGAAAGAATGGTGGCGGAGATTACCGATGCGGTAAAGGCTGTAACAGAAGTGGAAGAAAAGATGAGCCAGCTGGATAAGAAGCTGGCAGATGCTTCTCTTACATCAGAACAGAAAAATAAGCTTGAAGCTATTAAAGAGCAGCTGAAAAGTGAATATACTCTTAAGACTGACTTAATGACTAAGGCTTTCCAAAGGGGATTATCCGTAACACAATCTGAGCAGGAAAATGTTAACGTGGCCCTGGCGGACCTGGGAGGTCGTTATAAGAGACTTCAGCTTATTGAGAGCAGACTGGAAGATCAGACTACAGATACTACCGAGCTGCTTTCGAAAAACGAGGACGCAGATCTGACAGACACCATTGTAAAATATTCATCTGCAGATACCGTCTACAACGCCAGCCTTTCTGCTGCCGCTAAATTGGTTCAATCATCCTTGCTGGACTACTTACGATAGCGGAGATTGGTTTCGCGGAGCGAAAAAAGGCGTCCGCCATATACGATAGCGGAGATTGGTTTCGCGAAGCGAAAAAAGGCGTCCGATTAATGAGATAATATACCGAGGAGGAATAAAAAAATGATAGTAAAGACCAGATATTTTGGAGACGTGGATTTAGATGATGACAAGATTCTTACCTTTGACAGGGGCATCATCGGATTTGAGCATTTACGCAAGTTTGCTCTTATTTACAATAATGAGAAGGGCGAAGAGACAGCTATACAGTGGCTGCAGAGCGTAGAGGAAAGAACAGTAGCGCTTCCTATTATTGACCCATCCAGCGTAGTTATGGATTACAATCCGTCAGTAGATGATTCCTACCTGGAGCCGTTGGGAGAGCTTCTTCCGGATGAAACAGCCGTATTTGTGACCTTGACTGTTCCTGATAGAATTGAAAATATGTCTGTAAATCTTAAGGCACCTATTGTAATTAATGCAGCCAACAAGAAGGGTTGCCAGGTAATTACAGAAAGCGATTTCCCTGTAAAGTTCAACATCTATGACACTATTAAAAAGATGAAAGAGGAGAAGGGGGAGTAAGGCATGCTGGCATTATCAAGAAAAACAGGGGAGTCCATCATCGTTGGACAGGATATAGAGCTTACAGTGCTGGAGATTAAGGGCGATCAGGTAAAGATTGGTATTAATGCTCCTAAATCAGTGCCTATTTATCGAAAAGAAATCTACGTTCAGATAAGGGACGCTAACAAAGAGGCCACTATGGAAGTTAATCCTGAGAAGCTGGTTAAACTTTTATAATTTGGAGAATGTATGTTTACCAAAGAAGATACTACATTTAATGATTTACGGGAAAATTCTCTAGTGGCCTGGCTTTCTGACATGGAGAAACATGAGGACTTGGCAGTAAGAGGCGGAGTAAAGCTGTGCAGAGAATATCTGCAGTTTTTAAAAGAAGAGAATAAAAGACTGTATGACGAGAATCAATTGAAGAATGAATATTTGAAAAAGATGGCTAAAAAATAGCCATCTCAGCGTGTCGACAAAGTCGACACTTCAGAGAAGATGGCAGCCGCCATCTTCTCTGTTCTTTTTTACAAGGAATAAACGAATAACTGTGGAGGCCCCTACACCCCACAGTTATTCGTTTCATAATCCGGAAGTGAATTC
>JAZUFN010000085.1:0-2494 GCA_045640725.1 Lachnospiraceae bacterium | reverse complement strand
TTCGGGATACTCTTATATATACATGGCGTAAAATCCCGGTCCCTGTGGCCCCATCCCAGGCTCTGACTCCCATTTCCGTCATTATTTTTACAATGGACTTTTCTATCTGATTGGCCGTTTTATGCTGGATCTGACAGTCTTTTACAGGTACCAGACTTCTGCTTTTTTCCTCATAGAGGCCGGATACAATCCCGGTACGCCCCCTGCCATCCTTTTTAATGCCATAGGACTGATACACCTTGTGGCGATAGTTAAGCGGGCTGTCGGAGGCAATAATAGGAAGCAGCAAAGCCTCCTCACTGCCAAAAAGCTCAGCGACCTTTTCCTGCTTAAACTTCAATTCTGCCTCATAAGTCATATGAAGCATATTGCATCCGCCACATTTAAGGTAAACCGGACACTTCACACTGCAACGCTCTGCCACAGGCTCCAATACATTCTTAAGCTCTGCTCCGGCAGCCGCCTTGCTGCCCTTCACATAGCTCAAAGTAATCTCCGCCTTTTCTCCGGGCAGAAGACCTGTAACAGGAAATTTGGAGCCGTTAAAGTCTACTATACCTGCTCCGTTATTATCTAATTTTTTTGCTCTGACTGTATATGTTTTTGCCATATTATTATCTTTCTGAAATTCCGGTCTCCGTGCCGGCATGTAAGTGCTTACAGTAGTGATATTTTACAATACATCCAAATATTTGTCAAATATTCCCGCCGTATCCGGTCTGGCTTTAACTACCTTTCTGTCATAGGACAAAAGACCGTTGATTTCTTCCTCTATATCGCTAAGCTGGGTATATACGGTAGCCGACAGGCCATGAGGCAGTCCCGGAGCAATTTCCTTGGCATAGAGCTTATTAATAGCCTCCTCCAGATCTTTGAAATTGCCAAATCTTCTATAACCGTACTCCCCACTGCAGGCCATATGATCCTTAACCGGGCATGAATAGCCTCCAAATTCCGACAGCACCAGAGCCCTCTTCTTTTCAGCGTGGAAGATATAGGAAGTAAAATAAATGTGCAGGCTGCGGCAATCCCCTCCCAGCTGATCAAACCATCCGCTGGCATGGTCGATAAGTCTGGTAGAATCCAAATGTCTGATGGCATCCACTGCTTCCAAGGCGTTAAACTGTCCCCATCCTTCATTAAAAGGTACCCACATATAGATGCATGGACAATTGTAAAGAGTATCTATAGTCTCTCTCAGCTCTTCTCTGTAAGCCTGCCTGCTTTCCTCACTGCTTCTGGAAAGAACATGACGATTGATTCTGTCATCCACATATTTTTTCAGGCCGTTAAAAACCGTAGCCATGTAAGTCACAAACCATTGATGCATAGGGTCTCCGCCCTGAACCATGTCCTGCCATACCAGCATTCCGTGCATATCACACCAGTAATACCAGCGGGCAGGCTCGATTTTGGCGTGTTTTCTCAGCATATTGAAGCCCATCTTTTTCATACTGTCTATGTCGAAAATCATGGCTTCATCCGTGGGTGGAGTATATAAGCCATCCGGCCAGTAGCCCTGATCCAGGACCCCGTTTTGAAAATAAGGTTTATTATTCAAAAACAGTCTGGGAAGCTTCTTTTTTCCCTTCCAAAGAGAACATTTTCTCATGGCAAAATAGGAATTTATCTTATCTTCTCCCACACTTATGCTAAGGGAATAAAGATAGGGCTCCTCGGGGCTCCATTCTCTGAATTCAGGCAGGGATACCACCAGCTTAATTACATTTTCTTCAGATTTGGTAGTACGTTTACCGCTGAAAAAAATATCAGGCTCTTCATCTTCTCCCCTATACTCACCTACGGAAAAACCATATTCGGTCTCGCTAGGGGCTTTGGCATTCAGGCGAATCTCCACCTTGCAGCAGGCTCCGTCATAATCAGGAGTTATTTTAATCTTTTTAATATAAGTTTTGGGTACTTCTTCCAGCCAGACTGTTTGCCATATGCCTGATTGAGCGGTATAGAACATGCCATGGCTTTTCTTAACCTGCTTACCTCTGGCCAAATAGGTTCCTTCCGTAGCATCTCTTACCAGCACATCTATTTCTATATCTTCTCTATCACCCACAGTCTCCGTTATATCCAGTGAAAAAGGACAATAACCTCCGATGTGATAGCCCGCATATCTGCCGTTTATAAAGACCATTGCCACCTGATCCACAGCTCCGAAATGGAGCAGGAGTCGCCCATTATAATCAACCTTCACCTTCTTATGGTACCAAAGCAGGTCCCTCTCCATTACCTGTCTGCTCACCCCTGACAGAGCCGCTTCAGGAGAAAAAGGCACCAATATCCGCTGGGTAAATCGAGGTCTGGCAGGCATTTTTATGCCTTCATCTTCCCTAAGCTCCGCATACACTTTTTCAATATCCGGCTGGCCGCCCACTATAGCCACGTCCCAGTATCCGTTCAGATTAATAAAGCTCTTTCTTTTCATCTGTGGTCTGGGATACTCCGGCAGGGGGATATAGTCAGGATTTTCCTGTAATTT
>JAZUFN010000084.1:0-9378 GCA_045640725.1 Lachnospiraceae bacterium | reverse complement strand
TTCAGATTGTTTTTAATGCTTTTTCCTTTCTTGGTAATTATTCTTATATTTTCGTATTTTCCTCTGTTAGGATGGAGATACGCTTTTTATTCTTTCAAACCGGGCTTTAAACTGAAAGATTGTGAGTTTATGGGCCTTTACTGGTTTAAATCAATTTTTTCAAACAGCTATCAGATCCAGGAAGTTGGGCGTGTTATTGTAAACACCCTGGCGATTTCCGGACTAGGGCTGTTGCTTAACTGCATTACTCCCTTTTTTGCTATTTTGCTAAATGAAATCGGAGCCCGCCGCTTTAGAAAGGTGGTGCAGGTACTTACCACACTTCCTAACTTTATATCCTGGGTGCTGGTATATGCGGTAGCATTTGCCATGTTTAATGTGGATAACGGTTTTGTAAACCAGGTTTTAGTGAAAATCGGAATGCTGGAAAAACCTGTTAATTATTTGGCCGGAAGTAATAATATCTGGCTAAAGATGACACTTTGGAGCGCGTGGAAGACACTTGGCTGGGGTTCGATTTTATATTTAGCAACAATAGCAGGCATAGACAGGGAGCTGTACGAGGCTGCAAGAGTAGATGGGGCGAGCCGATTCCGCCAGGCTATTCATATTACACTTCCCGGAATAGCCTCTACGTTTTTGGTTCTTTTAGTAATGGCTATTGCTAATATGCTAAATAACGGTATGGATCAGTACTATGTATTTCAAAATGCCATGAATAAATCCCACATAGAGGTATTGGATTTGTATGTATATAACATTTCTTTGGGAGGTGGAAACTTCTCCTTTGGTACAGCGGTTTCCATGATGAAATCAATTATCAGTATCACCCTATTAATGATAGCTAACGGGGTGGCAAAGCTGATAAGAGGTTCTTCTATCTTTTAAAGAAAATATTAACTGATAATCAATTTGGAAATGGTGTGGGTTATGAAAGAAAAATCAAATGTTATTACCAATAAATGGAAAAGAAAAACAGTGCCGGAAAGAGCCTTCGACATAGTGAATTACATTTTCTTTGGTTTCTTTACACTGTTGTGTGTATATCCGTTTTATTACATTTTTATAAATACGATATCCGATAATACCATTGCTGCCAGAGGTCAGGTGCTTTTTTATCCTATTGGAGTGCAGTTTAGCAATTATGTGCAGGTAATGAAAATTCAGGGGCTTGGAAGAGCTACATGGATTTCAGTAGCAAGAACTTTTTTAGGAACTGCTTTGTCTGTATTTGCTTCTGCGTTGGTAGGGTATCTGGTTACAAAGGATAAGATGTGGCATAGGAAGTTATGGTACAGATTTATAGTAGCTACCATGTACTTTAACGCAGGTATTATTCCCTGGTACATCCTCATGATGAACTTAAAACTTACCAATAACTTTTGGGCATACGTATTACCGGGTATTATTTCTCCCTTTAATGTCATATTGGTAAAGACTTATGTGGAATCAATCCCTCCGGCTTTGGAGGAGAGCGCACAGATAGATTCTGCGGGATACTGGGTGAGATTTACAAGGATTATTCTTCCTCTGTGTAAGCCTATATTAGCTACAGTTACAGTGTTTACTGCGGTGGGACAGTGGAATTCCTTCCAGGATACATTGTTTCTAATGACAGATAGAGATCTCTACACACTACAGTTTCTTTTGTACAGATATATAAACGAATCAAATGCTTTGGCCACAATCCTTAAAAATACCAATGGAAGTGCTGCCATGAATCTATCTTTGGTGCAGACACCTACTTCAGTAAGAATGACGGTCACGATGATAGTGGTGGCGCCTATATTGTTGGTTTACCCGTTTTTCCAAAGATATTTTGTAAGTGGAATAATGATAGGCGCGGTTAAAGAATGACGCAACGTAAGTTGTTGTTTATAATATAACAAGGAGGGTTTTATGAAAATCAAAAAGGTACTAGCATGTCTTCTTGCTGCATCTTTAGTGGCAGGTTCATTTGCCGGATGTGGTAAGACAGAAACAAGCACTTCTACAGCAAGTGTAAAAGAGACAGAGTCTGCGGGGGCTACGCAGGGTTCACAGTCAGAAGATGATTATTGGGAAATTCAGATTTATTCTGAGTTAGCTAACTACTCAGGTCTTCAGACCGGATGGTTTGCAAAACTTTTAAAGGATAAGTTTAATGTAGGCTTCAATATCATCACAAGTTCAGAAGGCGGAAGCGATAGATTCGCGACACAGATGATTTCCGGAAACTTAGGAGATTTAATCTTTTTAAGTGAAAATAATGGTCAGGAGCATTTGGCTTCTGCAATTGACGCAGGACTCATTATGGATATTTCAGGAATGATGGATACATACGCACCTGGAATAGCTACCAATTACCCTCTCCTTTTAGAGAAGGCAAAGATACAGTTTGGCGGCGGTGAAAAGGTATACGCCATAGGCCAGGACGCAGTTCCTACTACATCTGAGTTACAAATTGATGGCGGTACAGATTCATGGTGGGGACCCTATGGTAGATGGGATCTCTATGGAAAGCTTGGATATCCCGCTATTGGAAGCCTTGACGAGCTTGCAAAGGTCTTAAAGGATATGCATGATCTTGAGCCTGTTAATGAAGATGGCGAGCAGGTATATGCTATGAGCCTTTGGAAGGATTGGGATGGTGCCAACATGATGGCAGGTACCCAGTTCTATGCAATCTATGGATATGGTGACTGCTTCAACTATGTATTCCCTCATGCAACAGAGGATAGCTACATTACATTGTTAGATGAGGACAGTTTGTATCTTCAAACTATTAAGTTCTACTATAACTTAAACCAGATGGGGCTTTTAGATCCTGACTCTATTACTCAGACATATTCAGAAGTAAGCACAAAAGAGCAGACCGGAAGAGTTCTTTATAACTGGTTCAGCCAGATTAAGACAAATTACAATACCAGCGATCATTTGGATGGAGGAAAGGCAATTACATTTATGCCCTTCTCAAATCAGTGCAACTATGGTTACACCGGTAAGCCTTATGGTTATGGCAGAACCGTATCTATTGGCTCAAAGTGCGAACAGCCTGAAAGATTATTAAAGATTATTGACTGGATGTTCTCTGATGAAGGCTTAATGGAAAGCTACAACGGACCTAAGGATGGTACATGGACCTATGAAAATGGAGTGCCTGTACTTACAGAGTTAGGTTGGAAGTGCTATGACGATCAGATGTCTGAAATGCCTGAAGAATTAGGTGGCGGAACTTTCTATGAAGGTTCAAATAAGGGATTCTATGTATATCCCAGCATTAACTTTAACTTAAGCTCCACAGGATATCCTGTAAACCGTAACTTATGGCCTTGCGTTCTTAACAAGGACATGCCTGAAATAGTTGCAGACTGGAGCAATCATATGGACGGAGCGCTTACTACTTTGGAAGCAATGTCCAAAGAAAATCTTATAGTAAAGACTATTAACCAGGCAGTATTCTCTACAGAGGAAGCTCTCAGAATGGATGATGCACTTCAGCAGAAGGCTAACCAGGTGGGATCTGTTATTACCGAGTACAGCTGGAAGATGGTATACGCTATTGATGATAAGGAATTTAATGCTTTACAGGATGAGCTTATTAACAAAGCTAAGGGATTAGGCTACGATGATGTAGTAGACTTTGGTATTAAGCAGGTAGAGCAGTTATTCAGAGCAAGAACTGAAATGATGGCTCAGCTTGGCGAATAAAACTCTTAAAAGGGGATTGCCGGTTTGTATCGGTAATCCCTTTTTTTAACTAAGACAAGGATTTAAAGGAGAAGGACATGGCACTATATATAGGAGCGAATTATCATCCTCATGATTGGGATGAAGAAAGATGGAGTGTAGATATTCGTATGATGAAGGACGCAGGTTTTACCACAGTGCGTTTAGGACATCTATGCTGGGACAGCTATGAGCCGGACAATGGAGTATATACCTTTGAATGGTTTGACAAGGTAATGGACATGATGGCGGAAGCAGGGATTAATGTGGTGCTGGACATATCCATGCATCCTGCTCCTATATGGGTTCATGAACTTTGCAGAGGAGTAAATTTAGGAGGCATTAACGGCGATTTACAGTATCCTGTTAAAAGATACATGGATGATGTATCGGACCCAGAATATCAGATATATGCATTAAGATTTGCAGAGGTTTTAGTAAACAGATATAAAAATCATCCAGCCCTCTTGGCCTTTGGACTGTGCAATGAATTGGGTTGGTGCTCAAGATCACATTCTGATGAGTCTAAAAGACGATTTATTTCTTGGCTAAAGAATAAATATGGAACTATTGAAAATCTTAATAAGGCCTGGTCTACCCAGAGATGGTGCCGTAAGGTATTAAGCTTTGAACAGATAGATTTTCCGGAAACAGAGAGGGAAGTGGGCTCACCGGAAGCGTGGCTTGATATGCGAAGATTCTTTTCTGATGGAGTAGGAGATTTTATTTGTAAGCTTCAAAAGCAGACTAAGAAACTTGCTCCCAATATTGTCACCACTTCCAATCATTATGCAGAAAATCCTAATATGGGCTTTGATTATTTAAAATACTACCCAGACTTTGTGGAATATCCGGGAGTAGGCTATTATACAAGCCTTACAGATCCATATGGAGGAATGCGCGTAAATAATGAAATGGCTCACAGAATTACAGAGTCTGATTATCCTATGTGGTGCATTGAATTTCAGACTGGAGGCTTTGGCATGCACCATGGAAATCCGAAGCAGCTACGAATGGTAATGATGCATTGTTTGTTACAGCGTACACAAATGATTTTAGGCTGGACCTGGAGGACAATGTTAGCCGGAGAAGAGCAATTTTTAGTAGGTATGCTGGAACACGACGGGCTTCCAAATGTGAATTTTGAAGTATATAAAAATGTTGCTAAAGAATTTAAGATTCTTGAAAAATATGCTTTTCCTTATGTTCCGGTGCCTGAAATCGGTGTAGCAGAAAGTTACGATACAGACTGGGTAAATCAGTATCCTAATAACTGTATGTTTAAGCATAACTATGCCCATGGCTGCATGAGCGAGGTGGTAGATGCCTTCAGGATGCTTAATAGAGAATACAACATAGTAAATCTAAAGGCTATGAAGCATGAATATAAGCTGCTTCTTTTGCCTGAGTATGCTGTTATTACAAAAGAAGAGGCGGATATCTTAAGAGATTACATATATAACGGTGGAACAGTAATTATGACAGGGTATTCTGCAATACTTAACGAACACGGAAGTGCCTATGACATTACAAAGCCTGCGGGTTTAGCGGACGTGTTTGGTATAAGGGTCGCAGGCTACAATCGCCCTACGGAAGATACGTATGTGGAAATGCTAGAGTTAAAAGGTGCAAAAGCATATAAAACTGGCGAAAATGGTGAGGTTTTGATTTCCATGAGTGAGTATGGAAAAGGAAAAGCATACTATATGGCCAGCCAGGCTGAAGCAAATGGAATAAAGGAACTTATTGCAGAAATTGAAGAGGATATAGACTTAACTCCTGCAGTATCCGTTCCGAATGGAGTACAGGCAAGAAAAATAAGTGATAATCAGTACTTCTATGTAAACACTACTCCTGATTCCTTAGAGGTTACTCTTCCTAAAAAGGGACGATTTGTGCTTAAGGATATAGAGGCAGCGGGTAAAGTAATATTAGAAGGTTATGATGCAGATCTCTTGGTGACAGAGGAGTAGATAATGAAAGAAAGAAATTATGAAATTGAGAAGAGGCTTGTAAGCGTAGTACCAAGTGACAGGCAGTTAAAACATCAGCAAAGAGAATTCTATGCATTTGTACATTTCACAGTTAATACTTTTACAGGTAAAGAGTGGGGAGATGGTACAGAAGATGAAAAAATATTCAATCCCGAGAAGCTGGATGCCAAACAGTGGGCAGAAGCCGTAAAAAGTGCGGGCATGAAGGGTATTATCCTTACCTGCAAGCACCACGACGGTTTCTGCCTCTGGCCCAGCAAGTATACCAAGCATACTGTTGCTAACAGTAGCTATAAAGATGGCAAAGGGGACGTGGTAAAAGAAGTTTCTTTGGCTTGCAAGGAATATGGACTTGATTTTGGCGTTTATTTGTCTCCATGGGACAGAAACAATGAACTATATGGTAAGGGGAAGGCCTACGATGACTACTTTATAAAGCAGTTAGAAGAGCTGCTTACCGGCTATGGGGAAGTATTTAGTGTGTGGTTTGACGGTGCCTGTGGAGAAGGACCTAACGGTAAGGTCCAGTATTATGACTGGGACAGATACTATGAGACTATCAGAAGACTGATGCCCGGAGCATGTATTCATGTGTGCGGACCGGACGTAAGATGGTGTGGAAACGAGGCGGGACATACTAGAGAAGCTGAGTGGAGTGTAGTGCCTCTTCGAACAAAAGATACCGAGAAGATAGCTGAAAAAAGCCAGCATGAAGATGAAACCGACTTTAGAGAAAGAGAAATACATGCTCAGGACAAGGACTTGGGGAGCTATGATCTTGTAAAAGGAGAAAAGGATTTTATTTGGTATCCTGCAGAAGTGAACACTTCCATTAGACCGGGATGGTTTTATCATGAGGAAGAAGATGATAAAGTCAGAAGCGCAGAAACGCTCCTTGATATTTATGAAAAATCCGTAGGGGGTAATGGTACCTTCTTATTAAATATTCCACCTACAAAAGAAGGGTTGTTTCATGAAAACGATGTCAAGGTATTAAGGGAATTAGGCGATTCTATTCAAAAATTATATGGCTTAAATCTTATGGAGGATGTTTCCGTTACTGCTGTTCCAGAGGGCCCTGTCCATACAGTGGAAGGCGTTTTTAAAGATGAATATGAATCATGGTATCAGCCGGAGGATTTGTGCCGCGAAGCGGTTATAAACATAATGCCCAAGAAGAAAATTATGCTTAACAGAATGGTCTTAAAAGAGAACATTAAGTTAAGCCAAAGAATAGAAGCATTTGAAATAACTGTATTTAATAGGAGTAAAACGGTGTTTGAATATAAGGGTAGTGTTATAGGATACAAAAAGATTGTGAAAGTTCCCAATGTGGTAGCTACTAAAATAGAGATAAAGATATTAGAGTCAAGAGTATCACCTACGCTATCCTTTATTGGTTTGTATTAGTCCGGCGACGAGGATAATAAAATGAATGAATATAAGACTTTTTATGAAGGAATAAAGAAAATACCTCACGGAGGGGATTATAATCCTGAACAGTGGCCCGAAGAGATTTGGGAGCGGGACATGGAATTGTTTAAAAAGGCAGGAATCGACTGCTTAACTTTAAATGTTTTTTCCTGGGCAGCTCTTCAGCCTGCTGAGGATGAATATGATTTTTCGAAGCTTGATAAAATAGTAAAGCTTTGTGTGGAAAATGACATGATGATAATTATGGCTACTTCCACTGCGGCGCATCCTGCCTGGATGGCAAAGAGACATCCTGACATTACCAGGGTGATGTTTGGTGGGGTAAAAAGAAAATTTGGAGACAGGCACAACAGCTGTCCAAATTCACCTACTATGAAAAAGTACGCGCCTAAACTTGCCGGGAAACTGGCAGAAAGATACAAAGACTGCGAAAATATCATTGCATGGCATATCTCCAATGAATATAGCGGAAGATGCTACTGTGAAAACTGTGAGAATGCTTTTCGAGATTATTTGAATGATAAATATGGGAACATTGAGAGTCTGAATGCTGCCTGGAATACTGCTTTCTGGGGACATACTTTCTATGATTTTGATGAAGTGGTAGTACCCGACTCGAGAAGTGAAATGTATGAGGAGGAGCACAGTACTTTTCCTGCCATATCTGTAGATTACTGGCGTTTTATGTCTGATTCTATGTTAAATAACTTTAAGGATGAGGCAAACGAAATAAAGAAATATATGCCTTCAAGACCGGTTACCACTAATTTTATGGATAGATATAAAATTATTGATTGCCAGAGATGGTCTAAGGAATTTGATTTTGCTTCCTGGGACAGTTATCCTGCCGTGAAGGACAATCCTGCTGATGTATCTATGTGGCACGATATGATGCGCTCGCTAAAGGGTGGAAAGCCCTGGGTGTTGATGGAGCAGACTGCTAGTGTTACTAATTGGCAAAATTACTGCTCAATAAAAAGACCCGGAATATCAAGACTTTGGAGCTACAGAGCCATTGCTCACGGTGCAGATGCTATTTTATATTTTCAGATGAGGCGTACCAGAGGAGCCTGCGAAAAGACACATGGGGCTATCATAGACCATGTGGGAAGTGATAACACCAGAGTGTTTAAGGAGGTAAGTGCTTTTGGCGCTGAACTTAAGGCTCTAAAGGATACCACCTTGGGAGCGTTATATCCTGCTGAGGTTGCCATTTTATTTGATTGGGATAACTGGTGGGATTATGAACTGTGCGCAGGCCCCCATGCTGAAAAAAGATATTTTCTTGAAATAGAGCATTTTTACAGGGCGTTGTACAGAAACAATACACCTGTAGATTTTATATCGGTTGATGATGATTTAGATAAGTATAAGCTAGTGATTGCGCCTACTTTATTTATGGTAAAAACCGGGTACGAAGAGAAGATTAATAAGTACGTGGAAGCAGGAGGACATTTTATTACATCCTATTTTTCCGGTATGGTTAATGAATCAGATCTTATGCATTTGGGTGGACATCCGGGACCTTTATCCAAAGTGTTGGGAATATGGGTAGAAGAAACGGATGCTCTTGATAAGGATTGCAAAAATCATTTTGTGTATAATGATAAGCGTTATGAGGCATCATTAATATTTGATATTATAAGCTTTGTAGAAGGAAGAGTATTATCTACTTATGAGCAGGAGTTTTATGCAGGTACTCCCTGCCTTACAGAGCACGAATACGGCGTAGGAAAAGCCTATTATGTAGCTACCAGCGCAGAACAGGACTTTTATAATGCCTTTATAAAGGATATATGCGATGAAGTGGGTGTTACTTCTTTGAATGTAAATGTGGAAGGAATTGAGTGCACCTTGCGAGTAAAGGAGGATAAGAAGCTTTTCTTTGTACTAAATCATAATGAAGTGGCGAAAGAAATAGACCTGCCTTTTTCTGGAACAGAATTGTTAACAGGAGAAGTAATCAGCGAAGATACTTCCATAACGATAGACGGATATGGGGTTATGATAGTGCAGAGCAAATAAGTACTCGTAAATAATTTAGGGACCCGGTTTTAAAGCCGGGTCCTATGTATTCTTCGGCTGTGCCACTGCGAAAAACTAATTCTTGCTAAGCCTTTTTTGTTGCTCTAAACTAAATAGTAGAAAACAAAGGCGGCTGACACTTTTTTAGGGCCGCTTGGTTAAATAAACTTTGGAGGTGCAATATGCAGGAAGTTTTAGAATTTTTACAGAAGAGTGG
>JAZUFN010000083.1:0-9066 GCA_045640725.1 Lachnospiraceae bacterium | reverse complement strand
GGAATTACAACAACAAGGCAAATACAAGATTTGACTGCGCCGGCAGCTATCTGGCTACCCTCAAGACTCTTAGTGAAAAGAGCAGCCTGGTACAGGTACAGCCTTCCGGTTACCTCTGGAGTACTACCAAGGCCTTTTTGGATATGCCTTTATACACATCCAATTATATCTATGAGGAAGAGAGCATACCTTTCCTTTCCATAGTGCTTAAGGGTGTAATGCCTGTCTATTCAGAGTATGTGAACTTTGAAGCCAATAAGCAGGAGTTCTTCTTAAAGCTGGTGGAGACCGGTACTTATCCTTCCTTCTATATCACAAAGGAAAGCTCATCCGAGCTTATTTATACCAATTCTTCTGATGTTTATTCTTCAGAGTATGATGTTTACAAAGAGGAAATCTTAAGCTACACAGAGGAACTTAAGAAAATCAATGACATGGTGGCAGGAGCTACTATTAAGTCCCATGACATTGATGCCAACAAGGTAACAACAGTTACCTACTCCAATGGAGTGAAAATCATTATTAACTATTCGGACAAAGCACAGCAGGTAGGTGGTAGCACCATCGAAGCCATGTCTTATAAGGTGGTGACTAAATGAGCAAAATTAAGAAAACTACCAAACCTAAAATTAAGCTTGGCAAGCTTGAAAAAAGAGAAGCAAGAGCAGGATATTTCTTTATCGCTCCCTGGATTATAGGAGTTATTGCCTTCCTTTTCTATCCACTGGGTCAGTCCTTTTACTACATGTGGTTCAATATAAGAATCACACCTTTAGAGACTAAATTCAATTTTGTAGGTACCGGTAATTTCACCCAGATATGGCTGGAAAATCCTGAATTTCCGCAGCAGCTGATTACCTACATATGGCAGACCATAGTCCAGGTACCCATCATTGTAGTATTTGCTTTGATGATTGCCATGATGCTTAATGGCAAGATAAAGATGAGAGGCTTTTTCAGACTGATTTTCTTCCTGCCGGTTATCATCGTGTCAGGTCCTGTAATGAATATGCTGGTATCCGAGGGTGCATCTTCCATTCCGGCTATGAATGTACAGTCAATAGTAGCAGCCTTTGATACTTTCCTGCCTACCAAGGTGGCTCAGTCCATCGGAGATATTTTTTCCAATATGATTATGACTCTTTGGTATTCAGGCGTGCAGATTCTGATTTTCCTGTCAGCGCTGCAGAAAGTAGATCCTTCTCAGTATGAGGCAGCCAAGATAGACGGTGGCTCCGCATGGGAATGCTTCTGGAAGATTACTCTTCCTACTATCAAGCCCATGATTATGCTGAATGCCATTTATACAGTAATATTCCTTTCCGGCAATGAGCAGAACAAGCTGATTACCATGATTAAAAATGCCATGTTTTCAGGTACCAAGGAAAAGGGCTACGGATATGCATCAGCCATGGCCTGTGTGTATTCAGTCATTGTTACACTGATAGTAGGCCTGTTCTTCCTGCTTTTAGGCAATAAGAAGGATGTTTATGACCGCCAGGTTAAAAAGGTGGCCAGACTTAAGAAGAAGGAGCTTCGACTCCAGAAAAAGATTCAAAGAAGGGGGGAGCGTCATGCAAGACAGCGCGAAAAGAATAGAAGCGGTAAGTTCAAGACCTATTCAGGCGAATCAGACTACTAAAAAGCGCTTCACCCGTGAAAAGCTGCATAAATTCATATTCGGTACCCGTGAAAAAGAGGGGGCCGGCAAGCAGATAGTAGTATATGCCCTGCTTATATGTATTGGCTTTGTATATCTCTATCCCATGCTTTATATGATAAGCACCAGCTTTATGAACAGGGATGACCTGCTGGACTCTTCCGTAAAATGGATTCCCAGCAGCCTGTATCTCCAAAATTATATAGATGCAGCCAAGTCCATGGACTTTTGGAAATCCCTGCTTAAGGGTATTGCCATAGCCGGCGCGCCTACTCTGTGCAATGTATTTATCTGCATGGTTATAGGTTATGGCTTTGCCAGATACGACTTTAAAGGGAAAAAGCTTTGTATGGGAATACTGATTTTCTCATACATCCTGCCATCCCAGGTCACCATGATCCCTACATATGTTCTCTACAATAATGCCAATATTTTAGGAACACTTTGGGCATTTGTACTGCCGGCACTTTTTGGAAATGGTCTTAATGCACCTATTTTCATCCTGATTTTTTACTCATTTTTTAAACAGGTACCTAAGGTACTTATGGAGGCTGCTTCCATAGACGGAGCAGGACACTTCAAAGCCTTCCTTAGAATCGCAGTACCATCTGCAGTGCCTGCTATCATTACGGTTTTACTTTTTTCCTTTGTATGGTACTGGAATGAATCCTACCTTACGGAAATGTACGTAAAGGGATTGACCAAGCAGAGTCATTGGACCAATCTCGTGGTACAGCTTAGCAATTTCGATGCATCTTTTAATAATAAGGCGCAGACAGGAGATATGGCTACTTCCTTAAACGAATCCGTCAGAATGGCGGCTACTACCTTAAGTATTTTGCCACTTCTCATTATGTACTTTGTACTTCAGAGATACTTTATCGAAAGTATTGACCGTACCGGTATTACCGGAGAATAACTATTATTTTGTCTCTTAGGCAGCATGCCATAATCTATAGAGAAAAAAGGAGAAGATTTTATGAAGAGAGGAATCGGTAAACGCATAGTTGCAATCGTTATACTTGTAACTATGATGGCTTCAATGCTTACAGCATGTGGCAAAAAGAAGGAGGAGTCCTACAATCCGGGCAGTCCTGAAACTGGTGTTACTACCGATAACATCACACTTACTTTCTGGCATTACGAGGATCCTGAAACAATCACCCGTCTTGCCGATGCATTTATGAAAAAATATCCTAATATTACAGTTAAGCATCGTGTAATCGAGGATATGTCCACTGACCTTTCAGCAGCAGCTGCTGCTAAGGAATTCCCTGATGTTTTCGAGGGTACAGACTCTGATACAGCTCTTTCCAATCAGTATTGGCTGGATATCACAGAGTACTGGGATTCAGATCCTGAGAACAAGAATCTTATGGCTACTGTAAACGAGTACGGTATCGGCTGCTTCGATACAAACAGACGTTTTGCAGCACCTATGGTTTACTGGCCAAGTGCAGTATTTGTGGACAGAAGCGTTATTAAGCACCTTAATCTTGAGATGCCCAGAACAGACTGGACCTGGAATGAAATGCTTGACCTTATTAAAAAGGGTACAAAGGATGACCGTTCAGGTATGAAGTACTTTGGCCTGGGCTACTATAACAGACTTGACTCCCTTTACGGTATTGCTGCCTGCAGTAGAGCAGAGCGTGCTATCAAGGGTGAGTTCGGTTTCGATGGTAACGATTTCGACCTTCAGTACTGGGCTATTGGTGAGCAGATGTTCGCAGACCTTAAGCTGGGCGCCTATGTAGCACCTTCTCAGAATACACAGGCTATGGAAGACTGGTCCGGTAACTGGGATACATGGTTTGGCGCTACCGGTCACGTAGCAGTTTTCTCAGAGGGTATCTGGTCCTTCCAGAATCTCTGGAATACAGAAAGCTTCAAGAATGAATATCCTGAAATCGATATCGTTCCTTATGTAACTCCAAATGTTGTTGATGAGAAAGAGCATAATGTTATTGCCAATATGTACCTGGGTGGTGTTTCTACTTCCTGTAAGTATCCTTACGAGGCTTATCTGCTTCTTAAGTGGATGGGCTGGGGCGTAGAAGGCTGGAAGGAAAGAATCAAGATTTACTCTGATACCAGCATTACCAATGATTCAAATGTACCTCTTAAGAATTCCCAGATGCCTCTTCCTATGAACCTGGATCCTGAGGTTTGGGATGGCTTCAAGAAGCTCTTCCCTACAGATGCCGATCATGTACAGTACTGGGATGACTATTTTGCTTCTATCACAAGACCTGTTCCTTACGGCTGGTACTCCATTGCCGGTTACTGGAACTTCTGTGATCAGTACTTCAACAAGATTGGTATTCATGACCTGGTAGACGGAGGTTCTGCAAAGGCAGCTGACTACGTAAAGGAAGCTACTGAGCAGGCTAACTACTATCATGCAGAAGGTATGATTGCTTACTTTGGACCTACAGGATATAACATCCTTTCCGCAGAGGAGATTGCAAAGTATCAGGCAGTAATTGATTCCTTCAAGAAATAATTTTTATTTAACTTTTTTAACCGTGAAAATGAATGTAGCTTTTACATACATTAAAAAAAGGAGAGTTTTAGTTATGAGAAAGAGATTTTTAAGCACACTTCTCGTTTCTGCTATGCTGGCTACTACATTGCTGGCAGGCTGTGGCGAGAAGAAACAGCCGGATCCTACAAATACTCCGGCAACAACAGGACAGCCTGAAACATCAAAGGCTCCTGAACAGCAGGATGAAGCACTTCCTGAGGCTAAATATTACTTCTCCCTTGATAAGAAGGATGGTACAGACAAGATCCATCCTGCTCAGAAGGGTGCAGGCAGTGTAGACCTTATTGAAAAAGAAGTTGTTTTCATCCCGGGTGTTAAGGGCGATGCTCTTTACACAGATGGTATTTCCGGCTACAAGCTGGATGTAAACGGTGTAGGTGATACTTATACCCTTTCCTTCTGGACATACGCAACCAGATTTGCAGATTACATGCCTTCTATTCAGCTTGGTCCTGATGTACATGGTGATGCTACAGGTAGTGAGCACTATCTTAATATCACAAGAACCGGCTGGAATGCAGCAGGTCCTTCTTTCCCTTGTATCTGGTCACGTGACGGCGCAGCAGACCTGTGGCCTGCATGGGCTCCTGCAGAAGCTGACGAGCATATGAAACAGTGGTTAAATATTACACTTGTTGTTGATGCTTCCAAGCTTTCTGAGGATGGCAACTGCATCGCAGCAGACCTCTACTTAAACGGTCAGCTTTTTGGTGAAGGTATCAGCGTTGTAAACGGTACTATGACACCTTCCGACAATTTTGATTTCCTTATTGGCGTAAACTATTGGGATGCTACTTTCAAGGGCGCTTTCGATGAAATCTATGTATTTGATAAGGCTCTTACACCCGGTCAGGTTACAACTCTTTACAAGGCAGGCGATGCAACAGCTAAGTATGAGGAGCCTACCCGTGTAATCGATGTAAAGAAGGACGATAATGCTATTGCTTCTCTTGGTGCTATCGATTTCTCTGTAGCTGATGCAGTATATGACAAGGATTCTGCTATGACAGATGGCCACACTCTGACTTACAAGTTAAAGCACTGGTCTGATGGTAAGGATTCAAAGAACAATTACTATTTCCTCTTCAAGGATGCAGCAGGCAATGTTGTTGCCCGTGTAAATGCAGATATGACAGGTACTCTTAACGGTGCAGAAATGGCCGATACAAGCTTCACATATAGCTGGGGTAACTGGAATACATGGGAAAAGTCCGTAATGGTTGAGACAAGCGTTAAGGCTGCTATTACCCGTGAGGGCGACAACTACACAGTTAAGATTTCCAATGTAGACTACAATGGTACAGATAATGCCGGCGAGGTTAAGTTCACAGCTGCAAATGTAGCTACTGTAACAGTAGGTACAGCTAAGGCTTATACAGATATTCTTTCTGTAGTTGATCAGGCAAAAGTAACAGGTAAGACAGTTGGTTCCCTTACACAGGGCTTCTGGTCAGCATTCTCTGATATCTGGGCAGTACCTGCAGGCACATCAAAGACTATCAATTTCACTAACTTTACAGCCGGTAACAACAATTATGAGAACTTCGTAGTAATTCTTCAGAACGTTGCTACAGGTCATAGTGCAGAAGATACAGAGGGTTATTTTGAGTATGGCGTAATGCGTGCAGATAACTATGGTTGGAAGGGTGCTCTCAACACAGGCAGCAATCTTTCCGATCTTGGCTGGGAAGTAACATCTGACTGGAACTGGGAGACATTTAAGTCCGATCTTGATGGCGCAAAGGTAGCTCTTACAGTTACAAACAATGGTACAACAGCAGACGTAGTAGCAGTAGTTACTACAGCTGAGGGTAAGACATATACACAGTCTTACAAGAATATCGCAATTGATGGCGATCTTTATGTAACACTTACACTTGAGAAGGCATATCTTGTATTTGAGCCTACAACAGTTGGTTCTCTTACACAGCCTTTCTGGTCAGCATTTTCTGACATCTGGGCAGTACCTGCAAATGGCTCCAAGACTGTTAAGTTTAAGAACTATACAGCAGGTGGAAGCAATTGGGAGAACTTCGTAGTAATCCTTCAGAATACACCTACAGGCCACTCTTCAGATCCTGCACTTCCAACATTTGCAGAGGGCTATGCAGAGTATGGCGTAATGCGTGCAGATAACTATGGTTGGAAGTATGCTCTCAACACAGGCAACGATCTTTCCGAGCTTGGCTGGGAAGTAACATCTGACTGGAACTGGGATACCTTTAAGTCCGATCTTGATGGCGCTGATGTTGAGGTTACTGTTACAAACAATGCTACAACAGCAGACGTAGTAGCAGTAGTTACAACAGCTGAGGGTAAGACATATACTCAGTCCTACAAGAACATTGCTATTGACGGACCTCTCTATATGACATTCACACTTGAAAATGCTCAGCTTATTTTCGAATAATTAAGTGAATTAATTGGGATTTTTCCCTTATCCCTGCCATATCTCATTCCTCAGTGATATGGCCGGGAATAAGTGAAAAAGCATTATCGGGGGATAATAAAATGGAAGAAAGACCAAGAAACGGACTACTCACTGAATTCAACACACCTTTTATAGAGCAGCGAGCAGATCCCTATGTTACAAAAGGACACGACGGAAAATATTATTTTTCCGCTTCAGTACCTGCCTATGATAAGATTATCTTAAGATGTTCAGATACTCTTAAGGGCCTTAAGGATGCTGAGGAAAAGACTATATGGACCAAGCATGAGTGTGGCCCTATGAGCCATCATATCTGGGCTCCTGAGATTCACTATCTTTTCGGAAAATGGTATATTTACTTTGCCGGCGGCGAGCGTGATGCCATCTGGAACATAAGACCTTATGTGCTGGAGTGCCAGGGACCGGATCCTATGAAGGATGAATGGGTAGAGAAGGGCAAGATTCAGAGAAGTGATGATGATATTTACTCCTTTGACTCTTTCTCACTGGATGCCACCATCCTGGAAAATAAAGGAGAGTATTACTATATCTGGGCAGAAAAAGTGGCCGGAGGTATTGGTATCTCCAATCTTTATATAGCTAAAATGGAGTCCGCTTATAAGCTTAAGACAGCACAGGTACTGCTTACTACGCCCGACTACGACTGGGAAAGAGTAGATATCTGGGTAAATGAAGGCCCTGCTATTATAAAGCATGATGGGAAGATTTTCCTTACATTCTCAGCCAGTGCTACAGGCGAATGCTACTGTATCGGAGTGATGTCCATAGATGAAAATGCAAATCTTCTGGACCCTCACGAATGGATAAAGGGTAAGCAACCCTTACTCCGCTCTGACAGAACTAAAGGCTTCTACGGCCCGGGACACAATAGTTTTACCGTAGATGAAAACGGAAATCCTATTTGCGTATTCCATGCCCGCACTTACCTGGACATAGTAGGAGACCCCTTGTACGATCCTAATAGACATACTATGCTGATGGAGGTAAAATGGGATGAGGCAGGTCAGCCTGTTTTAGACTATTCCAATATGTATAAAGCCTAAGGAGATAACTGATTACTATGATTAACAGCAGATTATTAAAAACAGGAAAAAGAGCAATAGCCTTTTCTCTGGCTCTTTGCCTTACTTTTGCAGCTTGCGGAGCCGGTGGAAACAATAAGCCCAGCCAAGCGCCGGAGAATGGTACAGAAAGTACACCTTCGCCGGAAAAACCTGCTTTTTCCACTACTGTAAAGGATAAGGATATTGAAATCACAATATCCACGGATAAGGGGACCTATGCAGCAGGTGAGACTGTGCAGTACACTATTACTCTTACCAATAACAGAGCCTTCTGGCAGGTAAATTCTTTTGAATTTAAATATGATGAGATTAGCGGTATGAAAGTAGCGGATGGTACTACCGCACCGGCCAAATTTGCCATAGTAAAACCCGGTGAAACAGCTGAGCTTACAGGGACTCTTGTAGGGGCAGAAGGGGCTACATTTACTGCAGGTAAGGATAACACCACAGGCAGTAACAATAAAGCAGCAGAGTATGAGACAGTAATATTAAGACCATATCACAAGTTTACGTATGATGGAAAGGAAGTAACCATAAGAAGTTCTATGGAATTACATGTTTTACAGCAGAAGATTACTTTAAGTGGAGCTGAGATTTCCAATGCGAAGCAGACTACCTGTCATGACCCTTCTATTTTCAAGGATAAGGATGGTACCTACTATATATTTGGTACGCATATGGGTTTAAGTAAGACCTCTGATCTGAAGAATTGGACCAATCTGGACAATGTCTTCCGAGCTTCCTTTACTGAAGATGTAAAAAATAAAATCAGAGCTTGGAATAAGGACGGTGCTGCAGGTCAATGGTTTGACTACCTCTGGGCTCCGGATGTTATCTGGAATCCTGTTATGGAAAAATACTGTATGTATTTATCTGCTAATGGTGACAACTGGAAATCAAATATCGTGCTTCTGACAGCAGACAAGGCAGAGGGACCTTATGATTATGCAGGGTCTGTAGTTATGGGCGGATTTATGGCTAATGACTATGCACAGACTGATGTGGCTCAGGCTACCGGTGAGACTACCATGGCCAAGAGATATTCTGATAAGGGCGTAAGAAATGGTAAGTGGGGTGACAAATTCCCTAACTGTATCGATCCTTGTGTGTTCTACGATGATAATGGCAATCTCTATATGTCCTATGGATCCTGGTCGGGGGGCATCTTTATTCTGGAGCTGGATGAAAACACAGGCCTTCGCGACTATACTGTAAAGTATGAGGATAACGATCATTCAGATCCATATTTCGGACGTAAGATAGCAGGCGGCTGGTATGTATCCGGTGAAGCATCCTATATTCAGAAAATTGGCAAGTATTACTATCTCTTTGTTTCCTATGG
>JAZUFN010000082.1:0-7948 GCA_045640725.1 Lachnospiraceae bacterium | reverse complement strand
CGGGATGCGGTACTTTTCATGCACTGGAGCTCCCCAAGAATCATCGCCGCCTACGCCCATCTGCTTCAGATTCACGCGAACGATAGTATAATGCACATCCGGCAGCTCATAATAATGCTTTGCATTTTCCATTTCATGTGGTGTATATGGAAGTACATTCACTTCAATGCTATCGCCTGCAATCATAAGGCCATGTCCATCACTATCTGTGACAGCCATAAATCTTACTCCTGTACGATTACCACATTCCTGAGGCATAAGATATGGGGTGACATTTTCAGATGCCAGGAACTCATACTGAGAATACTTAGCTCCTCTGCTTCTATCTGAGTAGCACTCTTCAGGACCATTACCTAAATACTGTACATATTCATAATCAGCAGGTATGGTAAACATCATACCAAACTCCGGCATACATGGCGCTCCATCAATACCAGCATAATCCATGGATACCTTTATGATACCATTATCCTGTACTTCATAGCTTACTTTTACAAAGTTATCCTTCGCAAAACCTGCGAACATGTACATCATCTCAGCTGTTACCGGTGTAGTCTTCTTCTGAGACAGGTTACTCTTTATAACCCCGTTGTACATAGATGCCAGCTTCCACTGACCACTATATAGAGGCATACGGCTACCCATATCATTATCTACAGGTGCTCTCCAGAAATTTGGCTTAGGTGGTATTGATAACATTTCTTTACCATTGATTTTCATGGAAACAAAGCCTTTTTGCTCTTTCGCAAAAATATACTTAAAGCCTGCACCTTCTACTGCATAGTTAAAATCGCAGTCAATTACCTCCGGCTTGTTCATCTGCGGCTCCAGATAAGACTTCATCATATTAAGTCCTACCAGAGTATTGCTTGGATTGAACTGCTTTTCGCCAAAAGCCACTTCGTAGCCTTCTTCTCCCCAAAGTGTATCCTCTGTAAGTAAAAATGCTACATTAATATTCATTTCATCTGTCTTCTTGCCTACTTTTCTGAGAGGAAGCTTTGCTGTTTCTCCCGGAGCACAATCTACTACCAGGCTCTCCATCTTTACCACTTCGCCATTTACAGAATATGTCACTACACACTCATATTCATTAGTATCAGTAAAAAGGTTATAGTTGGTAATTACAGCCTCACCTTCATTTACTTCAACCTTAATATTCTGATAAAGGAATTTTACATCCTGCATTTTAGGGCTGTTGCTTCTGTCCGCAAAAACAATACCATCACCACAGAAATTGTAGTCATTCGGTCTGTCATCAAAGTCACCGCCATACATGATGGTCTCTACGCCATAACGATCCTTCTTAATAAAGGCCTGATCGATATAATCCCAGATAAAACCACCCTGATAACGGGGATTGGTATGGGAAAGCTCTGTGTACTCATCCATATTGCCCAGTGAATTGCCCATAGCATGCATATATTCACAACAGATAAAGGGCTTCTCAGGATGTTCTTTCAGGAATTTCTCGATATCCCATGGCTTTGGATACATCTGGCTTTCCACATCTGAAGTAGCATTATAGCTTCTGTCGTGGCAAATACCCTCGTAATGCACCAAACGTGTATTATCACGATTTCTGAAAGCCTCAGACATAAGGAAAATATTCTTTCCACCAAAGCTTTCATTACCACATGACCAAAATACTATAGCAGGATGATTCTTATCTCTTTCCTGTACAGATTTCACTCTATCCAGCACAACCTTTGTCCACTTTGGATTGTCCTTCGGCAAAATATACTTAGGATCACAATTTGGCTTACTCCAGGTGCCATGAGTTTCCAGATTACACTCGTCAATAATATAAAGACCGTATTCATCAGCCAAATCATAAAGGAAAGTCTGGTCCGGATAGTGACAGGTACGAATAGCATTGATGTTATGACGTTTCATATTGATAATATCAAGGAGTGTGTCTTCATAAGACACGGTACGTCCTGTATCACAGCTCATCTCATGACGATTTACGCCATTAAACACAATTCGCTTACCATTAATCTTAAGGAGACCGTCTTCCAGCTTAAACTCACGGAAACCTGCTCTTGAAGTTACCACTTCACATACTTTTCCACTCTCGTCTTTAACAGTGAAGGTCAAGGTGTACAGATTAGGCTTTTCTGCACTCCAAAGCTCAACAAAATCAAATTTGACTTTCTTTTTGATAATACCGTTTTTGTTAAGCTTTCCTTTAATCTCTATACCTTCCTCTGAGATACAAGGGCCTTCTACGGTAAGGCAAATATCTGCATTCTCTGCGCCTACCACCTTAATTTCCATATCCAGCACACCATTCATGTAATCATCTACAGGAAGTGCCTTAATAAACATATCCTCCACATGTACTTCCGGAACAGATAACAGATTAACATTGCGGAAAATACCGGAAAATCTGAAGAAATCCTGATCTTCCAGCCAGGAGCTGGTGCAGTACTTGTATACCTGGACAGCCAGACGGTTTACACCATCTACATTCAGGTCTTCTGTTACATCAAATTCATGAGTGGTGAAGGAATCTTCTGAGTAACCTACAAAATTACCATTCATGAAAACAGCAAATGCAGCCTCTACACCCTCGAAGGAAACATAGATTCTCTCATTTCGCATAGCCTTTGGCACAACAAAATCTTTAACATAAGATGCTGTTGGATTGCTCTTTACAGGCACCTGACCACTTTTCAATGACTCATGTCCATCCCAAGGATACTGAACATTTACATATACAGGCTCCCCGTATCCCTGCATCTGAATCGGAAGAGGTACTGTAACATCATCAAAATATGAAACATCGGTATCAGGCTTCTCAAAGCCTGCAGGTAAGCAGGAAAGGTTCTTTGAGTAGAACATTTTCCATGTACCATTAAGGCTTTCCTTAAAGGATGACTTATTCTCCGTTGCTTCCTTCATGTCTCTGTAGTAATCGTGACTGCTATGAGCCTCTCGGCGGTTTACGCCAAACATTTCAGGGTCTGTAAGCCATTTCAAATCCATCTGCATAATATATGCTCCTTTTGTTACTTTATTTTGTAAAGCGTTTATTTAATTCCTCCGAATCCAGCTCCCAATCCATCAAAAGCCTATCCAAGGAATTATAACCAAATGAAAAATCAATATCAGAAACAGACAAAATATAACGGACCTTATCACCTTTTCCATCAGCAAGCCGCCTGACATACACGGTGTATAGCTGGTCTTCTATCTCTGCCTCCCCCTTATATCTCACCTTTTCAAATCCTACAGCCTCTGTATGCAGTAATTCCTTCTTTTCTGACTGAAAAGAGTCCGGTCTGTAAAAGCTTTCCGGCTTCTCTTCTGTATCAAAAAGATCAAAAATACTCAGTTGCTCCGGCTTTTTCTCTCTCATTTATCTTTCCTCTTGCACCATAAACAGGCCCATAATAAATAAAATTACTGCAATAATCATAAGCCCAGGCCCTACCATAAAGTAATACTTAATGTAATTACTGGCAGCGCCATATATCTCGAAAACGCCATCCACAAAGGTCCCCAGCATTATAGTAAAAACGCCGCAGTTATATATGCTAAATGTCAAATCTCCGGGCTGCCAACGAAGGGAACTTTTATCTAAAATAATCATAACCAAACAGCCCAATACAAGCGGATATGCAAAAGCATATATCATACTAAATGAAATAATATTGTGAGAAAAATGTTCGTATATTCTGCCCGTTATCAGCATGAATATTGATATAAAAAACCAAGCATCCGCAACAGTTCTTAATTTCTTCTTTGTTCTCTTAGTAGCCAATATAAACAATTTCAGTCAGGCTCCTTTCTGCATATCCACCCCTGTAAGGCACATTCTGTACCTTACCATTAAACATCAGCTGAGAGGACTGACCACCGTCAAGATTATAAAGCCATTCACATCCCAGCCCCTTACCGATATCTATTAGATCTTCAAATTTAAGGCCATCATCCACTTTTGAATGTCTGCCATCTGCAACAATAAATATAAAATGTCCATCAGCAGTTGCACCTATGGCTGTTCTGGGATTAAGAGAGTCCAAATTGTTCTTATCAGAAATACAAGTGGACTTGGAGTACACTGCTTCGCCATTATCCATAAGTATCGGACCAAAGGAAAGAATATTCCAAGCACCCTGCTCTATTAATTCGTCACAGGTTACTTCATTTTCATTTATAAATTTATGACTACCATCAGAAAAAAGTACCAGATCTTCTCGTATAAGTCCGTCTCTTACGGTAGCAGGTTCTTTAGCAAATACACTACCATTTCTAATACAGTATCCCGGTGATGTAGTTCCCATATCTCCATTGATAGCCAGTAGTGCATTATATTTTTTAGCCAAGTCTGCAGGATCGCTACGGGATTTAGTAGGAGAAATCTTCAGATAATCCGGATTGGCCAGCTTAATATCAGAAATATATACTGTAGTGCTATGACTACCGCTACTGTATCTATACTTAAGTACCTGAATCTGAATCTCTTCATCATTCACCTCAAATATCAACTCAGCCCCCTTCGGAGTAGGCGTTGGCGTATTAGTCGGTGTGTTGGTCGGTGTGTTGGTTGGTGTGTTGGTTGGTGTGCTGGTAGGGTCCCCAGGCTTTGTAGGCTTTGGAGTAGGGGTATCCGATGGAATGGGGGTACTGGTAGGAAGCGGAGTAGGCTTTCTTGTAACTACCTGTACAGGATTCGGATCCTCACCAAAGTCAGTATTAGGCATAAAAACATCCAGTAACACAAAAGCAGTCGCCAGAGCTAAAATACAATAATAAATTATAGAAAATAAATGTTTCTTCATATGAGTCAGTATACCACTACACTTTCGATTTTTCACGTATTTTTTCATAGTAGACATAAGGCACCGCCAGATTTCCACGGCCTACGCCCACCTTTATATCAGGCTTATTTTTCCCATGATAATCAGAGCCACCGCTCTTTAAAAGTCCAAAATGCTCTGCCATTGCTTTCAGCATTTCAGTATCCCCTTCTTTATTGGTGGAGTGCATCACTTCCATGCCCTCTATACCTGCCGGTATCAGTCGCTTTTCTACGAGCTCCAGCACTTCATCATGGCTAAGCTTATACAAAAGAGGATGAGCAATAATCGCTACTCCTCCTGCATTTTTAATTAAGCGTATAGCCTCCTCAGGCTCCATGAAATCTCTAGGTACATAGCAAGGTGCATCATTATTCAGGTATTTTTTGAAGGCCTCATTTTTATCGGCCACCAGTCCTTTTTCACACAATACCCTGGCAAAATGAGCACGGGTTACTACCGTTTTAGGATTACCGGCGCACAGTTCTTCATGCGTAAGCGTGATATCAAAAAGTTCCTTGAATCTGGCTATTATTTTATCATTTCTGCTATCTCTGTTTACAATGGCTCTGGCCAGTTCTTTGCAAAGCTGCTCATTATGAGGATCCACAAACAGTCCCAGAATATGGATATCTCTCCCCTTATATCCTGCTGATATCTCCACTCCGGGGACAAGTTCCATTGCAATATCAGGATTTTCTGATTTTATTCGATTAAGCTCTGCCAAAGCTTCATCAAAACCCGCTGTAGTATCATGATCGGTAAGAGCCATCGCTGACAGCCCTGCCTCTATCCCCAGTCTTACATCCTCTGCAGGAGTATTAGTCCCGTCAGAAGCTGTAGAATGAATATGCAAATCGACAAAGTTCATAATTTTTCTTTTCCCATTGAATTTAAGCAAATAATATGTGATTATACTCCTATAATATACGCTACATTTTGTTAAAAGTACAGTCTTTATATTTTTTTTAATTGTTTAACCATTATTTTTCTAGCGTATATTTTTCTTATGTCGTAAACTAAAATTATATACAATATCGGAGGAGCCAAAATGATTTTCTCATTTTCCAAAAAACAATTATCTCCTATTTTTGAAGGTGAAAAAAACTGTTTTCTTTTGACTAATGGTTTGGGCGGTTACTGCTCTCTTACTACTGCCTGTTCCAATGCCAGAGGAGATCAGGCTCTTCTTATGGCAGCTGTCAAAGCTCCCAACCTTCGCTATCATCTTCTGACCAACACTCAGGACCGACTTAAAATAGACGGAAAATTGCTGCCTTTGTCCTCTCAAAGGTCAGTTTTACCTGCTCAAGATAAGGACTATACCGATATCTTTTCGTCCTTTTCCTATGAGACTTTCCCTACCTGGATATTGGATATCCCCGGCATCTCGATTAAAAAGCAAATCGTTATGGCCTATGGCTATAATACCGTTGCTCTTCGCTATTCTATTGACAATCCCTCCAAAAAACTGCTGTCCTTATCAATAACACCATTGTATAAATGCACGCCTAAAAATGCCAATTTTACCGAAATCGGCGATGCATCTGCCGTAAAGATTTCTACTAACGGAGAGATTATTCCTCTGGAAGAAAAAATCACTGAGCCGCTCTACTTCTCACAAGATGAACGTGATGGTCGCGCCCCTTCTTCCCCTTGTTTTACATCCAAAATGATTAGTTTTGTTTCCGATGAAGAAAAATGCGATTTTTACGTCGTTTTTTCTGCAGAAGATTTCTGTGACGGTAATCCAAATACTTTTAAAAAAGTTAAAAAAAGTCATTTGGACCATTTGGGAAAAATTGCTGAAAAGATGAAGTTTGAAGATGAGCTGACCAGGACCCTGGGAATTGCAGGTGATGCGTATATAGTCCGTCGTGATTCTGTTGATGGTAAAACCATCATTGCCGGATATCCTTTTTTTGAAGATTGGGGAAGAGATACTTTTATCGCGCTACCTGGTCTCACCTTGGCTACCGGTCGTTTTGAAGAATGTAAGCAAATTTTGGAAACCTTTTCCAAATATGAGAAAAATGGGCTTCTTCCCAACCTTTTCCCGGAAGGTGATAAGGATCCCATGTATAATTCCGCTGACGCACCTCTTCTTTTTATCAATATGGTCTATCGATATGCAGAAAAATCCGGGGATTGGGAATGGGCTTACACTATGGTTCCCGTAATGGAAAATATTGTAGATAACTATATAGCAGGCACCGACTACCACATTAAAATGGATGATGATGGCCTGATTATGGCCGGTGCAGATAAAGAGCAAGTTACCTGGATGGATGTTTGTGTAAACGGTTTTCTCCCCACTCCACGTCACGGAAAACCGGTAGAAATAAATGCCTATTGGTACTCAGCCCTTCGTGTTTTGGAGAAGCTGACAGGTATGCCTAAGTATAAGGAATTAGCTCAGAAAGTTCAGTCCTCTTTTGTCTCTAAATTTTGGTCCGATGATTTACTTTGCCTTAAAGACGTATTAAATGGCACTTCTGAAGAGACCCAAATTCGTTGTAATCAGGTATGGGCGTTGACTCAACCGTTTACCATGCTTGATGCTGCCAGAGAATTCCTTATTTTAAAAGCTTTGAGAGAACATTTATATACTACAGCAGGGCTCCGTACCCTTTCCCCTACAGATCCTGATTTTAAAAAAATATATATTGGGCCTATGGAACTTCGCGACCGAGCTTACCACCAAGGCACTGTTTGGGCTTACCCTTTAGGGGCTTATTATCAGGCAGTCATGCGACTTTTAGGCAATCTGAAAGCTCCGGACAGCAGAATGCTTAACGCCTATGCCAGTGGTGAAAATATGACAGATGCTACATTATCCAAGCTTCCAGGGAACCATTCACCGGAGACTCCTATGAATCTTTCCGAGAAAATTGATTGGACAAATCATCTTAACGAAGGCATGAATGCACTATCCGCATGGCTTTCTGAGGGCTGTTTGGGGCACATGGCAGAAATATATGATGGTGAAACACCCACTGTATCTCGCGGTTGCTTTGCGCAGGCTTGGAGTACAGCAGAATTGCTAGTTGCCGCTCAGATTTACAGTAAGATGTAAAAAATGTCACTGGGACATATGTCCCAAAGTCGGAGGCCAAGCGGTCTTAGGAAGACAATCCAAG
>JAZUFN010000081.1:0-9233 GCA_045640725.1 Lachnospiraceae bacterium | reverse complement strand
CTGATCCGGCATAAAAATTCCTTCTTTCCCCTAAAGCCTTATAAAATCACATTAGAACTGCATCTGCATTATCTCTTTATATGCCTCCAGTACAGCATTTTTAATAGCTACTGTATACTGCAAAGAAATATTTGCTTTTGCCTGTGCTACCATAAGATCAGAAATAGAATCATTGAGTCCCATCATATAAGAAAGCTCTGCATCCTCAGCAGCATTGGTAAGGTCTTCAGTCTCCTTAATCATCCCCATAGCAGAATTAAGAAGAGACTCAAAAGAGCTGACTCCTTCGGTCTTACCTTTTTCTTTGCCGGTAAGAGCGTTGGTCGCAGCAGAAAGACCTGATAATTTACTAATATTTGCTATATCAATAGCCATTTACTCAACCTCCGATGTCCATAGCCTTCATCAGCATGTTCTTTGTAGCATTAAATGCCGTAACATTGGCTTCATAAGATCTGTTCGCGTCGATTAAATTGGTCATTTCAGTAACGGTATCCACATTAGGATAGGTAACATATCCATCTTCATCAGCATCCGGATGATTGGGCTCATAGACCTTCTTCATGGCTGTAACATGATCCTCAGCTATGGAAACAATCTTAACTCCTGTGCCGCCGGTAGGTCTCATGGATACGCCGGTAGCCTGAGCAGCCAGATAATTTTCAAAATTTTGATTGCCCTGATTTCTCTCGGCAAAAACAACAGTCTGCCTTCTGTAAGGCGTACCATCTTCTGTACGGGTAGTATTCACATTGGATATATTCTGTGCAATTATATCCATACGGGTACGCTGTGCAGTCATACCACTGGCAGAAATATTAAGGGTGGACATTATAGACATAAGCTACTCCTTTCCGGTTTAATTCTTACTCATGGCCATTTTAAGTCTCTCGAATTCGTTGTTAATTGAATTGATATATGCATAATACTTCAACTGATTGTCTGCAAGATAAGCATTCTCAGTATCGATATCTACGTTATTACCGTCATATCTGTAGTCCAGTGTGGAAAACTCTGTATAGGTCTTAGGATTCAACATGGCAAGATTTATATTCTTAACCTTTTGGTCCATATTCTGAGTGCCGGTTTGTGTCATGGCGGAAGTCAGTAAGGACTCAAAATTCAAATCTTTTCTCTTGTAGTCGGGTGTATCAACATTGGCAATGTTATTGGCAATCAGCTCATTTTTCTTCCAGCTGGCAGATGCTGCTTTATTCAATATGTTGATGTAATTGTATGCGTCTCCGGATATCATTATACTTCCTCCCCATGGTGAATATTAATAAAAAACCACAACATCTTGTGGATTTCCACCTATTCATATCTCATTATAGCGAATTCAGAATTAAATACAATATGTTTTACGAAAAAATTTAATAATACTAAATATTGTATTATCGACAAATGTCGTTTAATACTTTAGCTTTAAAAATTAATTTTCCCTAAAAGATGATATTTACAAGTTACTATTCACAAAAAACAAAAAGGGACTTCATGAAAAAAGTCCCTTTATACTGATTCCTTAATATTAAATTTTATGGCTATTCAGCTTTTTTCCTTTTGGATCCCAGCTCATCAAATATATAGTCATTAACAACTCTTATGTATGTTCCCTTCATACCTGAAGACCTGGACTCTATAACGCCTGCTGATTCGAACTTCCTTAAGGCATTGACGATAACGGATCTGGTAATACCTACGCGATCAGCTATCTTGGATGCTACCAGCGTACCTTCATTGCCTTCCAGCTCTGAGAAAATATGAGTGATAGCCTCCAGCTCAGAATAAGAAAGTGTACCTATGGCACTCTTAACCACCTGCACCTTTCGGTACTCTTCCACCTGCTCTTCATTAACCGATCTCATCATTTCCAGTCCGATAACTGTTGTCCCGTACTCTGAAAGTATAATATCATCGATAGAATAGCTGTTACCTTCCTTGTAGATAAAGGTAGTACCCAGTCTCTCATCTGATATAACTACAGGAACTATAATAGCCTGAAATTTTTCAATATCCGGGGACTCAAAGCCGAGAGTCATAAGATTAACATTCTCCTTTGTGGAAAGAACATTTAACAATCTCTCATCCAGTTCCTTGTCAATAATAGAACCTACCTGGTAATTTTTAAGTTCATCTATAATACCGATATCATTACGACTCTTAGATCCAAGAACTTTTCCTTTTTTACTGATAATCATAACGTTACTGTCCATAATCTCGGAAAGAACAGAACAAATATCATTAAATATGATTTTATTTGAACTATTGTTATGAAGCAGTTTTTCGATCTTTCTTGTCTTGTCTAAAAGTTGAACTCCCATAAAGTCTCCTTAATCAATTGTATCTTTTGTATATAATATACTATAATTTTCACCAAATATCAATACAATTCAATGATATTATCTCACAATACCCTAAGAACAGCAGTTGCCTTCTTGCTATTCACATAAAAAAGAGAGCTTTGACTCTTTAAGTCCAGCTCTCTTAATAATTCGATTACTGTTGCTGTTCTACTTTCGGTAGCTGCCATGACATATAATCACACTCAGGATATCCGTCACACCCGTAATATCTTCTGCCTTTTTTGGTCTTGCATATAATCAGTTCTTTACCACATTTCGGACAAGGCACTCCTGTCTTTTCCAAATAAGGCTTGGCATTCTTACATTCAGGGAAGCCGGGACAAGCCAGGAATTTACCATGAGGTCCGTATTTAATAACCATATTACGACCACAGAGCTCACAAATCATATCTGTCTTCTCGTCTTCTATTTTAACATCCTTAAGCTTTTCATTGGCTTCTTTTACCGCTTTATCAAAATCAGGATAAAAATTTCGTAAAATTGTCTTCCACTCAACGGTACCCTCAGCCACTCCATCCAGCAGAGTCTCCATTGTAGCTGTAAAATTCACATCCACAATCTCAGGAAAAGCTTCCAGCATCATATCATTAACTGCTTCACCCAACTCGGTGATATATAAATTTTTTTGCTCTTTAATAACATAATGACGGCCCAGAATGGTAGTAATGGTAGGCGCATAAGTAGATGGACGACCGATACCCAGCTCTTCCATGGCTTTAACCAGAGAAGCCTCTGTAAAATGAGCAGGAGCCTGAGTAAAGTGCTGGGACGGAACTATCTCAGTCACCTTTACTTCGCTTTTTTCAGTAAGCTTGGATAAATCAACACTCTTTTCTTTTTCATCCTCTTCCTGTTTCTCGCTATATACAGCCATAAAGCCCTGGGAAACAAGGGTGGAGGATGAGGCTGTGAAGCGATACTCTCCTACATCCAGTTTAACATTTATGGAATCATATACAGCTTCTGACATACGGGACGCCACAAAGCGCTTCCAGATCAGCTGATAAAGTCTGAAAAGATCTCTGGGCAAAGAATCCTTTACTATAGAAGGAGTCAGCTCAACATATGTAGGTCGGATAGCTTCATGGGCATCCTGAATCTTCTTGGTGTCCTTTGCCTTTTTAGCAGCATCATTATATTCATTGTCACCATAATTGGACTTAATAAAGCTTTCTACTGCTGTCTCCGCATCATCGGAAATACGAGTGGAATCTGTACGAAGGTAAGTAATAAGACCTATGGTACCTTCGCCTTTTATATCCACTCCTTCATAAAGCTCCTGAGCTGATTTCATAGTCTTTTGAGTGGAGAAATTCAGCTGCTTACTGGCCTCCTGCTGCAGTGTACTGGTAGTAAAGGGCAGCGGTGCCTTTCTGCTTCTTTTGGAATTCTTTATCTCTGATACTTTTATTTTCTTTCCTTTTACAGCCTTTAATACCTCATTTACTTCTTCCTCGGATGAAAGGCTCATCTTCTGGTCCTTTTTACCATAGAAGCCGGCTGTAAATGCTTTTTTTATGTCCTTGGATTGCATCTCGGCTTCAATATCCCAGTACTCCTCCGGAACAAAAGCATTTATTTCCCTCTCTCTGTCAGAAATAAGCCTAAGTGTAGCCGACTGTACACGTCCTGCAGATAAACCACGCTTAATCTTATCCCAAAGAATAGGAGAAATCTGATAACCCACAACACGGTCCAGCACACGGCGAGCCTGCTGCGCGTCAACAAGATTCATATCAATATCTCTGGCATTTTTAATGGATGACTTAACGGCATTTTTTGTAATCTCGTTAAAAGAAATACGGGAATATTCCTTATCATCCAGCTTGAGCATCTGGGACAGATGCCATGAAATAGCCTCTCCTTCACGGTCAGGGTCGGTAGCAAGAAAAATTTTATCTGCCTTTTTGACTTCACGTCTCAGCTTGGCCAAAATATCGCCCTTACCGCGAATAGTTATATATGTAGGATCAAAATCCTTTTCTACTTCTACACCCAGTCTGCTTTTGGGCAAATCACGTACATGACCGTTGGAGGCTATAACCTCATAATTTGCACCTAAATATTTTTTAATTGTCTTTGCTTTTGCCGGTGATTCCACCACAACAAGATGCTTCGGCATTTTTATTCCCCTTTATGAATAATTATAACGATAGTCACAAAAATAAAGCATCTTCTTATGTTTGTCAATAAACAATTTTTAAACAATGTAAAATATCATCAACAGAAAGTGCCGGATAAGCTCCGTTTTTAATAAGTATATTAGTGCCTTCTGACAATTTCGAATCTACAGGCCCGGGCAATGCAAACACATCCTTTCCCTGCTCTAAAGCAAAATATGCTGTAATATGTGATCCGGACTTTACAGCAGCTTCTGCTACAAACACACAATCACTAAGGCCGGAAATAATTCTGTTTCTGTAGGGAAATCTGAAAGGCTGCGCTTTTGTATCCGGGGGATACTCAGATATGAGACTGCCATTTTGCAGCAAAGCTTCATACAGGTCTTTGTTACACTCCGGATATGGACAATTAATGCCGGAGCCCAGCACAGCAAATGATAAATCCTTATATGCTACAGACGTCCTGCCTGCTATCCCGTCTATCCCCCTGGCCATACCGGATATGATCTGAATATTATTTTGACATAGCTTATCTGTATAGAGTCTGGTGTACTTAACGCCGTAATCAGAGCATTCTCTGGCTCCGATAACTGCCACACAGGGAATCTGTTTATCCGGCAGCTTCCCTCTTACATATATACCCAAAGGAGGGTTATAAATATTCTTTAATTTGTATGGATATTCATTATGATAATAATCTATAAAACGAATGTCCTCCAGCTTAGTGTAATCTTCCCGGGCCCTCTTCTTTAATTCAGTTAACGATATTTTACAGGCAGCATAATGGGCCTCTTTTTCACTGACTCCGTGCTGCATAAAAAATTCAAATAATTTCTTATTGTCACAGGTATTGTATAAATACCCGGGTAATGACTTTTCAGCCAGGATTAATGACTTAACTGCTACAGACAGCCCATCCAGATAAGACAAATAATGAAAGAAAAAATTATTCATATATCCCCCTTAGCTTTATGGCGTATTTAATATGCTTAATCATTATTTTCTCCTGTCCATCCATATCTGCCAAGGTCCTGGCAAGCTTTATAATCCTTACCTTTTCATGGAAATCCACGCTGATCTTATTTATAAAATCATTAAGATAATCCTCAGCTTCCCTACTGATTGGACATAAAGCATAAACATAATTATCATCTATTTCATCATTTTTTTTGAATACTAAATCCTTAAAACGTATACTTTGAGCCAGCATAGCTTTATCATAAAATTCTTTAAGCTTTTCCGAAGAAATATCCTCTGTATCCCCCAGGGCAATGGAAACCAATGCTTTTTCACTTTTAAGCTTAAACAAATAGCTTTGTCTTTCCTTTATCTGCCTGGGGCTGCATATGCAGGTATTAATGCCTTCTGCCCTGCATTTACAGTGATAATAGCTATATATTGAAGGTCTATCCTCATCACTTTCCCACTCCTCAAATACTTCTATACAGCCTGTAGAAAATGGTAGCCTTTCTTTACTTTCCGTATAAGCTTTTCTGTTTTTATAATAATTAACGGGAATGCCTGAGATGTCATAATCGGATATGTCCGGAATCTCATAAATACTCTTATAGGCAGCCTTTAAAAGGATATCTTCTTTACTTTGCTTTATAAGTCCTGCCAAAGGTCCCATTAGCTTTCTTCTGTAATCCAAGCCGGCGCCTAAAATAAGACTGCTGTGACCACCTGCCAAGGCTGCCACCAGGGCTATTTTTGCCTGTTTTTCTCCTTTAATATCTGAAAAATCAGCATAAGAAAAGGGGGGCATCTCTGCTTTTTCCGGGCTGATAGCTACTGAAGTATCACCATTAAAAAACACTGCCAGATCATAAAGATTATTGAAAGCCTTTATATCCGCATCTTCTATTAATGAACATTCATTAAGATTACCCTCAGGTACTATAAATCGCTTTATCCCCTTACTAATACCGAATAGTACAGAAAATAAAATTCCATTAGTCTCTCTTAATGAGCCGTCCAGTGCCACTTCACCTAAAATCATATATTCAGATAAATTCTCGCTATGGATAAAGCCAAAAGAAGATAATATAGAAACAGCTATAGCTGCATCAAAAGAAGTACCGCTCTTTTTAAGCGGAGCAGGTATAAGGCTTACGGTAATACGCTTGGGTGGAAGAATAAAGCCTGCATTTTCTATGCCTACTTTAACCCTGTCCCTGGCATCCTTCACATCAGAAGAACCGGCTCCCACTATCCTGAAATCAGGCAGACCATTATGGATGTCTGCTTCCACCAGCACTAAATACGCCTTAGTACCAACAATAGAACAAGTATTAATTCTAGATATCATGCTTCTCCTTAAGTCTCCCGAACGTAAATGCGAAGCAAATTAAAAATAGCATAGAAGAATTAAGCTGTCAACTCTTCTATGCATAATAATAATAAATTAAAACAAATGCCTTATAATGCGGCCTATTCCACCACAGAAATACAAAATTATTTTTCTGGAAATGCTCATTTTTCTTTCCTGATATTCCTGTCCTGTAGTGGTATTCCCATTTTTATCAATATGTCTGCTTTTATCAATCTGTTTTTGCAGTGTAGGCTGGAGATAGTCATACAGTTCTTCTGAATCAATGGCAAGCATTAGCTCTGTATCCAGGTAAGAAGACCTCATATCGTAATTAAATGAGCCTATCACACAAAGTCTCTCATCAAAGAAAAAGGCCTTGGTATGTGATGAATCGTCCACCAGCTCGTATCTGTCTATAGCCAGCCTGTCCAGCTTTTTCTTTTCGAAAAGATAGTCGCCACATCCAAAATAATTAGCTCCGGTTTCCACAGAATTGGTAATAATAGATATATCAGAGCCCAGGGCATTCTCTTTTAATTCCTTATACATCCAATCATCCATAATCAGATAAGGTGTTTGGATAAAACATGAATCTGAGTCTTTCATCATTTTATATAAAGTATACATGATAATAGGCTCTTTATTCTTAACATCTGTAGGATTGCTAAGCAGGGTTATTTTATTGGTAGGGATAGAATACTGTGACAAATCCACCGGCTCATAGGCTTTAGGGTAAAGTTCCTGAAGTTTATCGGCTCTTTCCTTCATAAGCCTGCTTGCTTTTTTCATAAGAGGACCATTAATACCTACATTAACTTTTTCTGCGGAATCCCAAATATTATCAAAATAATTCAGGAGCTGATTCACCGAAGAAGTGCCCTTTACCTTATCTGTCTCATATACCAGTACTTCTCTGTCTATATTTTTTGTGGATGAATATGACCCTAAAAATCTGTCAAAGGTATTTCTTCCCCCCAAAATATATGTGTTTTTATCACATATAATATACTTATCATGCATTCTGAAGGAATATTGCCAAGGCATTATCAGATTAGGGATATTATAAAGCTTCATGGTCACATTTTCATGGTAGGCCAAAGCCTTAAATACCGATGAAAACACCATGTTTTTCCCGGTAAAAATACCATCAAAAAGCAGCTTTACCTGCACTCCCCTTTCAGCAGCCTCATAGAGAGCAGAAAACACGTCAAAAGTAGCTTCATCATCGTGCACTTCAAAACAAGAGTATACGATTTCTTCCTTAGCTTCATTTATAAGGCGTAATCTCCAGTAGAGAGCTTCATCATTATCATCAATACAAAGCACTCTTTCGCTTCCTGTAGAATCCCCGGTGTATATGGTATTGTCTATCTCTTCCGCCACAGCTTTATTCAGCTTTTTATGCTGCAGATGATATATGGTGGAACCAAGCATGGTATATAAACAATATATACAAAGGCAAAGGAGAATCCATTTAAGGACTCTCCTCTTTTTTGTTCTTTTTTTTGCTTTTAATTTCTTATTCATTACTTATTTTCCAAAATACTCTTGAGCTCGTCCATAAAGGAATCAACATCCTTAAATTCACGATAAACAGAAGCAAACCTTACATATGCTACAGGGTCCAGATCACGAAGCTTTTCCATAAGCATCTGTCCGATAAGAGATGATGGGATTTCCTTTTCTTCCATATTGTAGAGGGCATTCTCTATCTCATCCACTACCTGATTAATCTGAGATACAGAAATAGGTCTCTTATGGCAGGATCTGAAAACACCGGATGTAATCTTTTCTCTGTCATAAGGCTCACGGGTATTGTCCTTCTTAATAACAACCAGTGGAATAGTCTCTACTTTTTCGTAGGTAGTAAATCTTTTTTCACACTCGTCGCACTGCCTTCTTCTACGTATAGATAATCCATCCTCTGCAGGACGTGAATCTATTACTCTTGTGTTCTCCTTACCGCAAAACGGACATCTCATAATCTATCCCCTTTAATGATATATTTATGTAATTAATTGTTCACTAACCACTATATCTAGTATATCGGGTATTACTTCCGAGACTTAACACTCAGCATAAACTTTTTCAGCATAAGCCTTGGAAATATTCACATTTTCAGGAATACTGTCTTCCAAAAGCACATTTATATAAGGCTTATCCTTCTTTATACGGGCAAAAAGATGAGGAATATCAAATCTTCCGGTACCCAGGGTAATAGGCCTGGAAATAATCTGTCCGTTTTCCACTATATAATCCTTAAGATGGATTACATCTATTTCCTCCCCAAAAAGCTCAAAGGCCAAATCAACAATCTCGTTATGCCTTGATTCGTTTTCAACAGAAAGCATGTTGATAGGATCTAAAATAACTCGAAGATTGGGACTATCAATAGCATCAAGTACCTTTCTGGTACGGAGAGGGACGCACATTATA
>JAZUFN010000080.1:0-6256 GCA_045640725.1 Lachnospiraceae bacterium | reverse complement strand
CTACTACCTTTTTCTTTTTCATTCCAGGCTCTGCCAGACCATCCGCTACGGATACCGAAAAAGCATCCATGGCAAGGCCAATGCCCAATAATACACTATTTAAAATCAGTGACCAAAGTTCCATATTTATCTCCAATTACGCTAAACATGCATATATTATATAACCCCTGCTTGCGATTTGCAAGCAAGGGTTATATCAAAAGCGTCTGCACGCCAGTGAAAATTTACCAAATCTGTACTCTCTTAGACGGAGCCAGATACATCTTATCGCTCTTCTTAACATTGAAGGTATCATACCATTCCTGGAAATTTCTTGGCTGCATGTTTGCACGAAGCATTGCAGGAGCATGAACATCTACGGAAAGAAGAAGCTTTAAGTACTCTTCTTTGCCCTTCATGCACCATACCTTAGCCCAGTTGGTGAAATATTCTTCATAATTAGCGCCCTCTGTATTTCTCATAACCTCAAGGGTAGCACCCATACCGCCATTATCAGCAATATTCTCGCTGACGATGAATTTACCGTTTACCTTACCCCAAGGAAGCTCTATACCATCAAATTCCTTGATCATAGCCTTGGTACGGGCAACAAAAGCCTTATTGTCTTCCTTTGTCCACCAATTATTCAGATTACCGTTCTCATCGAACTTTGCACCGTTGTTATCAAAAGCATGAGAAATCTCATGAGCAATAACCGCACCGATACCACCCAGATTCTGGCTTCTTGTCTGATTTACGGAATAGAAAGGAGCCTGAAGGATAGCAGCAGGGAAAGTAATATCGTTAAGAGATGGATTGTAGCAGGCATTTACCATATGACCCGGCATTACCCACTTTGTACGATCCACTGTACCACCAAGCTTTGCAAATTTATCCAGTCTTTTTACCTTGCTCAGAGCCTGACAATTTGCATATAAGGACTTGGCAGAGTCTACTATAAGCTCATCGTATATAGCGTCCACCTTATCAGGATAAGCCAGCTTAAGGCCCATAGTACTGAGCTTAAGGATGGCCTTTTCTTTGGTAGCAGGGCTTAAGAAGTCATTCTTTGCGATTCTGTTCTTGTAGGTCTCAACGATCTGGCGTACCATATCGTAAACATCCTTCTTAGCAGCTTCGCCGAAATACTTCTCACCATAGTAAAGTCCGATAGGCTGACTGAAAAAGCTGGATGACAGATTGAAGGCATACTTATCAACAGAAGATATGGCAGCGATGCCGGAAATAGCTCTTCTATATGTAGAGCCCAGATCTCTTAACTCCTCGCTAAGTGCTGAACAAGCATCCAAAAGAGTTCTGACATATGCCCAATGCTTGTAGAGCTCAAAAGTTTCTTCATTAAATACTGTCTTAAAGCCCTTAAAATATCGTGGCTCTGCAACGATGACAGTCTGTACTTCCTTATCAGCAAATACCTTAGACACCATTCTCTTGAATGCAACAGGCTTCATAAGAGAATTTACTCTGGAAAGCTTCATCGGATTGTAATTTTTAACATAGTCCGCCCATTCCTCGTTAGACTTAACCAGAGCAGCCACCAGCTCATCGAATGCCAGTGTATCCTTGAGGTAAAGGGCCTGCTCGTCTGCGGTAAGGTCTGTATAAGCCAGTACCTTAGCAGTCATGTCTGACCAAAGGCCGATAAACATTGCCTTCTGCTCTGCCTTCTCAGGCTTGTAATATGTAGCATCGGGAAGGATAACTTCCGGACCTGAAATACTCAGTACATAATGTGAAGTATCCATCATATCCTCTTCAACACCTACTGAAAAAGGAAGTTCCATACCCTCCTTTACAAAATCAGCCAGCTTTCTGTTGAAATCCTTCACATCCTTAAGATTCTTAATCTTCTTAAGTACCGGAAGTACAGGCTTAATGCCCTGTCTCTTTCTCTTTTTGGTATCCATCACCAGATCAAAGAGAGCAACTGCATTGGCAACATGCTCGTTAGGGAAAGACTTTTCCTGGCTCATTGCCTTAAATTCTGCTGTAAATTTTTCTTCAACTTCCTTTGACAGATTTGCAAAGCCACCTGTAGTAGGCTTATCATCGGGAATTACGGCTTGTTCAAGCCACTCATGATTTACGTAATTAAATAAATCATCCTGAATTCTGATTTTTTCCATCATAACCTCCAAATAACGTGATATATTAATCTTTAGAATTATAAAGCCAAACGCCCATTTAGTCAAACATTTCATAAGACTCGGCGTTTGGCTTTCTATTTTTTATTCTATCCAGTTTACGTCTTCATCACCGGAAAAGGTATTTTTGAGACCGGAAGTAATATAGAGTTTCCCATCGGCTATATATATCAGCTCAAAATCAGCCTCTTGACCGGCATTTTCTCTCCAGTATTTTGCTGCTTCATCAGCTTCCAAAAGAACAAGCTCAGCTGACACTCTGTCGGATGTGGCGCAAGTATTGCTTACTACAGTTACTGACACCTTTCTTTCCTTGTCAGCCGTGGAAAAAACTGCCTTGTCTGTCAGCTCCAATACTCCCAGCATTTTTTTATCGCCGCTTAGATCCTTTACACCTACCCGCCAGTCTTTTCCATTTGGATTATCCCCTATGCAAAGAACATTCTCTCCCATGGAAATAAGGCTGCTTTTTACTCCCGCTTCCTTTATTGTTTCACGGGCTTTATCCATAGCTGCACCTTTAGCTGTATCCTCACTATGAGTCAGCTCTTTTTTAACAGCCTTGCAGGCTTCTTTTCCGTATTTGCCATAGCAGGTCACACTAACATAAGAGCCCATAGCCAGAAAGCTTTGGGAATTCCTTTTGCCCTTCTGAGCTCCATCGGAATTCCTGACTACCAGCACAGAGATTACTGCAATAATCAGAACTGCAACAATAACTGCAATTTCACGTTTACCTATATTTATTTTTTTAATAGCCGGAAATTTCATACTTTATACCGCTTCCGCAGACTCTAATTGCAGCTCATACAGCTTTTTATATACACCGCCATCTATACCTATCAGCTCCTGATGAGTACCGGACTCCACCAGCTGACCATGATCCATAACCATAATCTTGTCAGCATGCTGAATAGTAGACAGTCTGTGGGCTACCACAATAGAAGTTCTACCCTGCATAAGCTTGCCCAAAGCATCCTGAATCAGGCTTTCTGTCTCTGTATCTATATTGGCAGTCGCCTCATCCAAGACCAGAATTTTAGGGTCATAGGCCAGAGTTCTGGCAAAAGAAATCAGCTGACGCTCACCTGCAGAAAATGTAGATCCACGCTCTGTAACAGCCTCATCATATTTTTGTGGAAGCTTACTGATAAAGCGGTCAGCATTTACATGCTTAGCTGCCCTTTCTATAGCCTCATCGCTGATAGACGCCTCTCTTAAACGGATATTGCTCTTAACATCACCTGTGAAAAGGAAGACATCCTGTTGCACCTGACCAATGGCATGACGAAGATCCGCCAGAGACACATCTTTAATATCCACGCCGTCAATGGTAATGGAGCCTTTCTGAATATCGTAATAACGTCCGATGAGGTTCAAAATGGAAGATTTACCCGCTCCGGTAGCGCCTACGAATGCAGCTGATGAACCCGGTTCTATAACAAAAGAGACGTCCTTCAGCACCCAGTCTTCCTTGTTATAGGCAAACCATACGTGAGAAAATTCAATACGTCCCTTAACATTTTCCAAGGCTACAGGCTGTACAGGCTCAGGAATTTTTGTATCATCATCCAGGACAGCAAAGATCTTTTCTGCAGAAGCAATGGACTGCTGCAAGGTACCAAACTGCTCTGCCAGTTCCTGAATAGGCTCGAAAAACTGTTTTACATAGTCTACAAATTTGTAGAGAAGTCCGTAAGTAATGGCACCGGAAATAACTTCCAGTCCACCCACCTCCAAAATAGTACAGACAGCAATAATGGACAGGATGTACATGATAGGTCTGAAAATAGCGAATACCATCATTTCTCTGAAAGAAGCATGGTACAGGTCCTCAGCCTTGTCAAAAAATTCTCGATTTTTTACATCTTCTTTGGCAAATGCCTGTATAAGCTTCATGCCTGACAGATGCTCTGACAGGTAGGTATTTAATGCAGAAAGCTTAGTACGCACAACTCGGTAGGTAGTTCTTGATATAGTCCTGAAAATAACCGTCATAACAGCTACTACAGGGATAAGTATAAAGCTGATCAGCGCCAGTTTTACATCCAAAATCAGCATATATACCATAAGACCTATTATCTTTACCACGTTCTTAATCAGCCTGATAAGAACATTGGTAAACATCTCATTAAGAGCCTCTACATCGTTGGTGATACGTGTAACGATACGGCCAACAGGAGTAGTATCAAAAAATCTCAAAGCTAATGACTGCACATGCGCATATATTTCCTCACGCATGTTAAATATAATACCCTGGCCTGTATACGCCAGCAGCCAGGTCTGCACCATATTACAAACAAAAATTAACAGTACGACTATTAAATATTTAATACTCAGCGACTTAATGAGTTCAAAACCGCCACCAATATCAAATGAGTCAATGGCATCACCAAAAATATCGGTCTTCATCAGCTCAAAAACCGTAAGGGCCAGTACCAGTACCAGACATAAGGTCAGATGTCCTATATAAGGAACAGCGTATTTTAACAGGCGTCTAAAGGTCTTGGCGCCGCTTTTCTTCTCGTCTTCGTCCATTACTGTTTACCTCCTTCCGCGTCAAATTCCGCAGCCAGTCTCTGTTTCTCATAAAGGGCTGCGTATTCGCCTCCGAGAGCTACCAGCTCATCATGAGAGCCATATTCCTTTACTGTGCCCTCATCCAGCACCATAATATGATTGCAGTTCTGGATAGTAGATATACGATGAGCAATGATAATTGTGGTCTTGCCAGCTCTCAGCTCCTGCAGATTTTTCAGTATTTTTTCTTCAGTATCCGTATCTACCGCAGAAAGTGAATCATCCAGTATCAGGATAGCCGAATCCTTCATAAGTGCTCTCGCTATGGATGAACGCTGCTTCTGACCGCCGGACACTGTTACACCACGCTCGCCCACCATTGTGCCATAACCCTTAGGGAAGCCCATTATGTTGTCATGAATGCAGGCTGCTTTTGCCGCTTCTTCCACTTCCTGCAGATCGTCATGCACCTTGTCAGCCAGACTTTCACGGGCGGAGAATTCAGCCTCCAGATAAGCTTCTATAGACTCTCTCCTATTCAGGATAATCTTGGTATCAATTCTCTTATTTTTAGGAAGCTCCTTATATTCACGTTTACCGAAAGCTATATTGGTCTGCAGGGTATCGGAGAAAAGGAAATTGTCCTGAGGAACATAAGCAATCTTTTGACGCAGCACTTCCAGCGGAATGGTATTAATATCATGTCCATCAAAAGAAATCATGCCATCAGGCACATTCATCATATGAAGAAGCAGATTGGCCACAGTACTTTTACCACTGCCTGTGCGGCCCACGATAGCCAGGCTTTCACCCTGCTTAATATCTACGTTAACATCAGTCAACACAGCAGGTAAATCATCTGCATACTTGAAGGAAAGACCTGTAATACTGATCTGCCCCTGAAGTTCCTTAATAGAACTGTCTGTTTTTTCGGTATTAACTATCTCAGGCTCTGTATCAAGTACAGCTCCGATACGCTTCATGGAAGCCACACCCTGAGAGAAGGAATTTATGGAATCCCCCATAGCCAGCATAGGCCATACCAGCATTCCAATATACTGGGCAAAAGCTACAAACTGCTCTACTTCTATTTCATTATTGACTACAAGATAGCCACCATATATCAGAGAGAGCACACCGCTGACACCGATTAAAAGATCCAAAAGAGGCATAACAATAGCCAGGAGAGATACTACTCTCATATTCATCTTTCTATTGTATTTATTGACCTCTCGGAAATTAGCCTTTTCCTCTTTTTCCTGTACAAAAGCTTTAATAACTCGAATACCTGATATAGACTCCTGCACTTCATCACTCATTTTTGAGAAAGCAGCCTGCTTCTCGCCAAATCGTTTTTCCACTTCCCCGCCATAGTATATGCCGCCCAGCATAATAACAACCAAGGGGATTAAGCAGAGGAGTGTAAGTCTTACATCTACGTAAATTGCCATCTTGGCTATTACCATAATAAGCATAACGGTACCGTCAAAGGCAGAAATAACCGACATGCCCACTGCTTGTCTGATGGCGCCCAAATCATTGGTAAAATAGCTCATCAAATCACCGGTCTTATTAACATTATAAAAACTGGG